>CAXTPM010000006.1:12417-23496 GCA_964245865.1 uncultured Fimbriiglobus sp.
AAGCCATAGGGGGGAAGGGTCAGCAGGTAGGGAAGCTGGCCCACGGGGGGGAAGCTGGTGCCGCCCAGCATCTCCACCGGCACGCGGCCGGCACAGGCCGAGAGGTCGAGTTCCACCGCTTGCGCCGCGCGCGACAAGTTGAAGCCCGCGACGGTGCCGGTGATGCAGGAACTGCCCGAAGCCAAGCGGCGCAAGACGCACCTCCAGCACCGCGGCAGTCACCTCGACCTCGGCCCGGAAGTGTCTCCCGGCACCCCGGCCGCGTTTCCGCCGATGCCCGACGGGGCGCCGCGCGACCGGCTCGCCCTCGCCAAGTGGCTGACCGCGCCCGAGAACCCGCTGAGCGCCCGCGTGGCCGTCAACCGCACCTGGGAGGCCGTTTTCGGCACGGGCCTGGTGCGCACCAGCGAGGAGTTCGGGAGCCAGGGCGAGTTGCCCAGCCACCCGGAACTCCTCGACTGGCTCGCGGTCGAACTCGTCGCCCCCACGCGTCCCGGCGTGCGGCCGTGGGACATGAAAGCCCTGGTAAAGCTGATCGTGTCGAGCGCGACCTACCGTCAGGGCGGAGCCGTGACGCCCGAAGCGCTCGCCGCCGACCCCGACAACCGCCTGCTGAGCCGCGCCGCCAGGGTGCGCCTGAGCGCCGAGGCGGTGCGCGATCAGGCGCTCGCCGCGTCGGGGTTGCTCGACCGCAAACTCGGTGGCCCGAGCGTACGGCCCCGCCAGCCGCAGTCGGGCCTGAGTGCCGCGTTCGGCGCCAGCATGGACTGGAAAACCAGCGGCGGCGGCGACCAGTACCGCCGGGGGCTGTACACCGAGTGGCGGCGCTCGAACCCGTACCCCAGCATGGTGGTCTTCGACGCCCCCAGCCGCGACACCTGTACGGTGCGGCGCAACCGCACCAACACGCCGCTGCAAGCCCTCGTGACGCTCAACGACCCCGTGTACGTCGAGGCCGCGCAGGCACTCGGCCGCGTCATGGCGGCTTGGCCGGGCGACACGGCCGCGCGGCTGCAACTGGGCTTCGAGCGCGTGCTGAGCCGCCCGGCCAAGCCGGCCGAGGTCGAGGCGATGACGAGACTCTACGACGCCACTCGTCGCCACTACGCCGCCATGCCAGCCGAGGCGACCAAGCTCGCCACCGAGCCGCTGGGGCCGCTGCCTGAGGCGCTGAAAAGTGTGCCGGTCGCGGAGTTGGCGGCGTGGACGGCGGCGGCGAACGTGCTCTTGAACTTGGACGAGGCGCTGATGCGGCGGTAGACTTGGGCCGGACACCCCAGGGGGCGGGCGATGCCGATTCACGACTGGACGCGGGTGAGCGCGGGGACGTTCCACGCCTTCCACCTGAGCTGGATTTCCGAGATGCAACTCGCGCTCAACGACGGCCTCCTGCCGCCGGGCTACTACGCGCAGGCCGAGCAGGTTCTCGGCCCGTACTCGCCGGATGTCACGGTTCTCGAGGCCGGACCCACTGGCGGCTACGAGGGCGGCAACGGCGCCCTCCGCCACTCCTCGGGCGGCGTGGCGCTAGCGGAGGCGCGCCCGGCGGTGCGGGTGGTGGCCGAGGGCGACCCGGCCACGCTGCGCCCGCGCGCGGTCGTGGTGCGCCACGGCAGCGACGACCGGATCGTGGCGCTGATCGAGATCGTCTCGCCGAGCAACAAGTCGGGCGCGTACCCGTTCCGCGCGTTCACCGACAAAGTGGTCGGCTCGCTCTACGCCGGGCGGCACGTGCTGCTCGTGGACCTGTTCCCGCCCACGCCCCGCGACCCCCAGGGCGTCCACGCCTTCGTCTGGTCGGAATTCAGCGCCGCGCCGTTCGTGCCCCCGCCGGGCCTGCCGCTGACCCTCGCGGCCTACTCGGCGGGGGTTCCGCCGACGGCCTACGTCGAGCCGACGGCGGCGGGGCGCGAGCTGATCGACATGCCGGTGTTCCTCGACCCCGAGAGCTACGTGCCGCTGCCGCTGGGGCCGACGTACGCGAGCGCGTTCCGCGGCGTGCCGGGGAAGTACAAGGCGGCGCTGGCGGGCGAGTAGCGGGGCGGTACAATACCCCGGTTATGAATTGTCAGGGCCGCGCCGATGACCCCCCCCACACCTGAACCCCAGCGCCGTGAGGCGCTCGCCGGAACCGCCGCCGCCCTCCGCCGCGCCGCATCGTACACCCTGCCGCCGCGACTCGACGCGCGTTTTCTAGACCTCGGCGAGCGTAAGAGGCCGTCTAGAAATCACGTTTTCTTGCGTCGGGGTCTTCTGAGCAGGTGGTCGTCCTGGTTCCGTTCCGGCAGCGCGAACCGGGACATGCGGTGGATCATGGCGACGTAGATCCACGCCTCGCTGCTCTTGGTGGTGTGCTCGTAGTCCTTCGACAGCCGCCGGTACCGCCCGAGCCAGCCGAACGTCCGCTCCACCACCCACCGCCTCGGCTGGACCTCGAATGTCGGCGGTTCCCCGCCACCCACCCGGCGAACGCCCGGTACCCGGCGTCGGCCCACACCCTCCCCAGCCGGGGCAGCGTCCCGCCGACCCGCCGGGCGACTTCCTCGGCCCCAGTCCAGTCCTGCACGTTCGCCGGCAGGACGGCCAGCCCCCAGATCAGCCCGAGCGTGTCAACCAGCAGGTGCCGCCTGCGGCCGGCGACCTTTTTTCCCCCCGTCGTACCCCTTCGGGTCGCCGGCCTCGGTGGTCTTCACCGACTGGCTGTCCAGCACCCCGGCACCCGGCGTCTCGGCCCGGCCGAGGAGGGAGCGCACGTCCCGCCGGAGGACATCGTGGACCCGGTCCCACACCCCGGCGTCCCGCCAGGTGTAGAAGTAGTACGACACCGTCTTCCACGGCGGGAAGTCGTGCGGCAGCATCCGCCACGCCGCCCCGGTTCGGGCCAGGTAGAAGACGGCATCGACCACGTCCTTGCGGTCGTAGGTCCGCTTCCGCCCGGCCCGCCCCTCGGGCCGCGGGAACAGGTGCTCGACGTTGTCCCACTGGAGGGCGGTCAGGTCACTCGGGTACGGGCGGCGGTTGCTCATCCAAGTAGGATAGTGCCGCCCGCAGCGGCCATGAAGGCTAATTTCTAGACGGCCTCTAAGGACGAACTGACCGAGGCGGAGCGCGAGGAACTGTTCGCCTGGGTCGAGTTCACGCAGCAGCGTTCGATCGAGCGCGCCGAGGCTCAACTGGCCCTGCGGCACCTGGCCGGCGCGTTTCCCGGCGTCGTAGACGCGGCGTGAGCGCGTTCTCGGCGGGCCGGAGTCGTCGCCCGCGCCGGAGAGGTGTGCGAGTACTGCCGCCTGCCGACGCGCGGGCAAGTCGCCACGTTCCCGATCGACCACATCGTCCCGAAGTCCGCCGGCGGAACCACCGACCCGGCGAACCTTGCGCTGACCTGCCCGCACTGCAACGCGCACAAGGGGGCATCGACCGAGGCGGTCGATCCCGACTCCGGCGCCCCGGCCCGGTTGTTCCATCCCCGCCAAGACGACTGGGGCGGGCACTTCCGCTGGTCGCCCGCCGCGTTCGGCTTACTACTCGGCGCGACCCCCGTCGGCCGCGCGACCGTGTTGGCCCTCGACATCAATGCCCCCGACATGGTCCAGATGCGTCAACTGCTTGCGAGAGCCGGGCTGTTCCCCGAAGTCGCCGCAACCCACCCGCTATAATCTTTCGACACCCGCCCCCCTTCCTTCCGGGCCGCGCCATGACCCACCGCCTCGCCCGCCTCCAGTCCGCCACGCGCCGCCACTTCCTGGCGTCCGGCTCGCTCGGCCTCGGTGCCGCGGCCGTCGCGCTCATTGAGGGCAAGGCCCAGGCGCTTGCCCCCGACGCCCCGGCGAGTGCCGCCGACCCGCTCGCGGCGAAGGTGGCCCACTTCGCCCCGAAGGCCAAGCGCGTCGTTTACATCCACCTCTCGGGGTCGCCGCCGCACCTCGACCTGTACTCCTACAAGCCGAAGCTCGTGAAACTCACGGGCGAGCCGTGCCCGGAGTCGCTCACCAAGGGGAAGCGCTTCGCGTTCACCTCGGGGGTGCCGAAACTCCTGGGGACGCCGCGCAAGTTCGAGCAGCACGGCCCCGGCGGCGTCTGGCTCTCGGACGCCGTGCCCAACCTGCGTAAAGTCGCCGGCGACATCTGCGTGATCCAGTCGATGACCACCGACGAGTTCAACCACGCCCCGGCCGAACTCCTGCTGTTCACCGGCAACAACCGCCAGGGCCGTCCGGGCATGGGCGCGTGGGCGACCTACGGCCTGGGTAGTGAGAACCAGAACCTTCCGGGGTTCGTCGTGCTGATTAGCTCCGGCGTGCAGCCGTCGGGCGGCGCGAACTGCTGGGGGAGTGGGTTCCTACCCAGTGTCTACCAAGGCGTGCAGTGCCGCAGCCAGGGCGACCCGGTGTTGGATGTGTCCGACCCCGCCGGGATGGACCGGGCCACGCGACGCTCGACGCTCGACGCGCTCAAGGCACTCAACCAGATGCAGGCCGACGAGTTGGGCCACCCCGAGACCGCCACGCGCATCGCCCAGTACGAGCTGGCGTTCCGCATGCAGACCGCCGTGCCGGAGGTGATGGACCTCGGGCGCGAGTCGAAGCAAACACTAGCCGAGTACGGCGCCGAGCCGGGCAAGCCGAGCCTGGCCAACAACTGCCTGCTGGCCCGGCGGCTGTGCGAGCAGGGCGTGCGCTTCGTGCAACTGTTCGACTGGGGCTGGGACTTCCACGGCACCAACCCCAGCGAAGACATCCGCGACGGCCTCACCAAGAAGTGCGCGACGTTCGACAAGCCCGTCGCGGCGCTCATCCAAGACCTCAAGCGCCGCGGGCTGTTCGACTCCACGCTCGTCGTGTGCAGCGGCGAGTTCGGCCGCACGCCGTTCCGCGAGGGGCGCACCGCCGGGAGCGCCGTGCTAGGCCGCGACCACTACCCCAGTGGGTATGCCGTCTGGCTCGCCGGCGCCGGCATCAAGCGGGGTTTTAGCTACGGCAAGACCGACGAGTTGGGCTTCGAGGTGGCCGAGAACCCGGTCCACGTCCACGACTTGCAGGCGACGATCCTGCACCAGATGGGCATCGACCACACCAAACTCACGTACCGCTTCCAGGGGCGCGACTACCGGCTGACGGACGTGCATGGCAAAGTGGTCGAGGGTGTTTTGGCGTGAGTGCTCGGGGCGAGCCGGGAGCGAGACCGACCGGAGTGAACCGCGAATGGGCTAGTCATTCGCGGTTCGCTCCGGTCGGTCGCGGCCCGGCAGCGACCCGCACCAAGCCGGCCGGGGCGGTCAATCGACCTCGAAGCTAAACTCGTTCGGCCCCGCAGCCGTGACTGTGACCGTGAACGCCGGCTTGTTCGGGTCGCCGTACTTCGGCTTGAGCGCCGGCTTCGACCCGCCGCCCTCGTCGGTGAGTGTGAGTTTTGGCTTGTTCTTCGGCTCCGGTCGCCAATCGATGGTGACGCCGTACTCCCCCGGCGGCGCTCCGTCGCCCTGTTCGTAGCTCGTCAGCGCAAACGTGCCGTCGTCCTTAACTTTGGCCATGGGAGTGCCACTCATCGCCTTCGCAAGCGCCGGGCTTTTGGGGTGGAACACCACCAGCGCGCCGACGGGGGGCATGGTCTTGTTGAACATCACCTTGCCGGTCGCGGGGACTGCGGCGGGCTTGCCGTCCCCGCCGCAACCGCACAGGCTCAAAACTAGGGCCGTCGGGGCGACCCACTTCAGTGTCGTCATCGGGGAACTCCGGGTCAGTCGGTGCTGGGGCTGACTTCAAACGGGTTACCCAGGCCGCTGCCGGCCGTGGTGATGAGAGCGGCGTAGGCCTTCGGCTCGATCGAGTCGCGGATGAACCGCACCGAGCCGTCGGTGAACACGTGGTTCGCCCCGCCGGTGTGGAAGGCGTAGGTCTCGTCGCCGTTGTGGCAGTTGATGACGCAGTTGCCGGGCGCAGTCCGGTCGGTCTTGGAGACCGCGCCGTCGAGGCCGTACTGGTTCTCGTGGTTGGCCCACGCGCCGGCCGCTTCACCGCCCGCGCGGTTGAACGAGCCGCCGATGTAGCGATCCGGTCGGCCGGCGTCTTCGCAGAGTAAAAGCGTGTTGCTCGTGCCGTCGAGGACGGCGGTGATCGGGATCAACTCGGCCGGCTTGAGGCCGACCGCCGGCAGTGCCGCCCCGCGCAGCAGGGTCCGCATCGAGCTTTGTAGCGAGAGAGTGTCGGTTGTGCTCGCGTAGCCGAATTGCGTGACCGCGACGGCGTTGATGCCCGCGTTGCAGGCGTAGTCGGTGGGGGCGAAGTCGGTGAACGGTATCCCTTGGTACGTCCCGGTCGCTAGGCGGGAGCTGCTGTTCGGGACCGACGGGCAAAGAAGCGTCTTGATTTGGGTGCGGCACACCGGCGCGTTATCCGGGTGGAACCAGGGCTTTTTGAGGTTGTACTGGGTCGCCAAGTTCCCCTGCTCGATGTAGGGCAGCAAGAACGGCACGAACGAGTGAATTTCCCAGGCCAGCGGGTTCAGCCCAGGCAGGTCGGCGTAGGTACTCGGCGGGATTTTGCCGTAGGACGACTCGTAGTTCGCTGCGGCCAGGCCGAGTTGCTTCATGTTGTTCTGGCACTGTGTCCGGGCGGCAGCCTCGCGGACCTTTTGCACGGCGGGGAGCAGCAGCCCGATCAGGATGGCAATGATGGCGATGACGACCAGGAGTTCGATCAGGGTGAACCCCCGTCGATTCGGTGCGGCGTGCGGCATGGCGGAACCCCGGCGGATGAGCGGACGACTCGGCGACACGCTCATCATCGCGGCCCGCCGCCGCGCCGCCACGGGGATCGCGGAACCTTCGCCGGACCTTCACGCACTCTACTTGGGCCGGAACGCGGCCACCACGGCGGGGTCGGTCTCCAGCCTCGGCCCGCCGATCAAATCGATGCAGTACGGCACCGCGCCGAACACCGCCAGCAGGCACTCGCGGATTGCCGCCGGCTTGCCGGGGAGGTTGATGATGAGCGTGCGGCCGCGCGTGCCGGCGAGTTGCCGCGACAGGATCGCCGTCGGCACGCTCTTCAGACTCGCCGCCCTCATCTGCTCGCCGAACCCCGGCAACACGCGCTCGCACACCGCCTCGGTCGCCTCCGGGGTCACGTCCCTCGGGGCGGGGCCGGTGCCGCCGGTGGTCACCACCAGCGCGCAGTGCTCGATGTCGCAAAGCTCCACCAGCGCCGCCTCGATGGCGGCGCGCTCGTCGGGCACCAGTCGCGGCACGGCACGCCAGTCGCACGACAGAATCTCGGCGAGCGCCGCTTGAATGGCGGGTCCGCCGAGGTCGGCGTAGGCGCCGGCGTGGGCGCGATCCGAGACGGTGACGACGCCGATCGGGATGCTGCTCACGGCTTGGCCTGGGGCTGCTGGGCTTCGGCCTCCTTGACGAGCGCATCGACCGCGTCGTCCAGGTAGCGGAACTGCTCGGGCTTGCCGTCCTTAGTCACGCGAATGCCGGTCGCGCGCAGAGTGTCGCCTTTGTACCGCACCACGCCCTTCGCGTCGATCAGGTAGAGCGTCGGCCAACGGGTGATTCCCCAGCGCGTCTGGGTCGGGCCGGCGGGGCCGTCGTGGAACGCGCGCCACGTCTGGCCCTTCGCGGCGAACGCCGCGCGGGCCTTGTCGCGGTCGGCGTCGCCGTTGACCCCAACAATGGCGAACGGCTTGCCGGCGTGGCGCGCGAGCAGCTTGGCGTGGTCGGGCACTTCCAGCAGGCAGAACGGGCAGCCGGTGTCGCCGAACACAACTAGCGTGACTTTGCCCCGGTAGTCCGCGAGCGTCATCGCCTTGCCGTCGAGGTCGCCCCCGGCGATGTCGGGCGCGACCTTGCCGATGCTCAGGTGCTTGAGCTGGAACAACTCGGCGTCGGCGAGCGCCCCGAGCGGCTTGCCCCACGGCGCGGTCAGGTCGGCGTAGGTCTCGAACACGGCCTGGAACAGCGCCTCGGCCTCCGTCTCGTAGGGTTCGCGCGCCGCCGGCTGCCCCGACAGGCGGTCGGCGTAGCGCGCCAGCGACAGGGCGAGGGCGAACGAGGCGTAGCCTTTCGCGTTGCGGTGCGGACTTTTAGCGAGGACCGCCCGGAGCACGACCTCGGTGCCCTTGTAGGGGGTATAAATTAGCGCCCGACATAGCTTGGCGAGGCGCGCGTCGGTCGCCCAGTGCTCGGCGACGAGTCCGCCGACGCGGGTCGTTTCGGGCCGGTCAGGAATGCGAGACACGAGCCAGGCGTAAGCGTCGAGCGTGGCCGGATGCTTCGGGTGGGCCTCAGCGAACTTCTGGAACTTGTCCGCGTAGAACTCGAGTGGGAAACGGCCGCCGAACTCCGGCCGGAGCAACGCTTTGCGCTCCGCGTCGCTCTTCGCGGCCGAGTAGGCTTTTTGGAACGCGGCCTCGTCGCGCCCGAAGTCGGCGACGAGCCGGCGGTACTCCCCGGACGGGGTGACGGAACCCAGGGCAACGGCCAGGGCGCAGGCGGCGGGGAGCACGGCGAATCCTCGGTTCGAGAGTCGGCTGCGCCTAGTCTACCCGGCCGCGCCGCCCGCCGCCACGCGCTTCCGCCGCTCGCGGCCGATCCAGACACAGAGCAAGACACTCCCCGCGACCGCCGACGCATACGCCGTCATGTGGTAGCACGCCACGGTGAGGGCGGCGAGCTGGCGCGACGGCGGGATCAGGCCGTCGGCCTCGGCCCCGAGGCGGGCGATCAGGTTCGCGCCGTTCCACCAGACGATGCCGCCCACCGCCGCCGTAACCGACGCGATGCCCAAAGCGGTCACGAGCGCCGGCCGCACCAGCTCGCGTGTGGTCATCGGCGGCGTCGGGCCGAGTGTGGCCGCGAGGCCCGCCGAGTAGCCGAGCGCCACCCCGCCGCCGCTCGCGCCCAGGACGCCCCAGACGAGTCCGACGAGCGCCGGGTCGGTCAGGCCGGGCACGGGGTCGTGCAGCACCGTGAAGTATTCCGGGCAGAGCCGGGCGCTGACTTGGTCCATCAGCACGCCGAGAACGACCGCCACCCCGACGCCGAGCAGCGTGGCGTTCAGTCGGGTGCTCGGACGCCGCAACGCCAACGCGACCAGCAGCGCGAGGGCTGCGGGTGGCGCGGCGAGGCGGTACCAAGGGGGGCGTCCACGGTAAGGCTACTTCGAGGTCAGGACGAAGTCGGCCTTGTCGGTACCGCCGGGCGGGACGGTGAAAGTAAGGGTGCTGTCCTGGTTGTACTTGGCCGGGATGTCGTCGCGCTTCTTCATGATGTCTTTTGCCTTCGGCTTGCCCTTCGACGAGTTGAGCCGGTCGTGCGTGATCGTGACCCGGTTCTCGCCGACTACCGCGCCGTTGGCCGCGCCCGAAGCGTCCTGGGCCGCGAGGGTGAAGTGCCCCTGGTCGTCTGTGACGCCGGAGGCGTAAGGCGTATCCTTCGATGCGCCGATGGGGTAGAAGGAGACCTCGGCCCCGGCAACCGGCTTGCCGTCGAGGGTGACGTGGCCGGCGACCGGGGCGAGCGAGTAGGCGCGGCCACAGCCGGGCGCCAAAATGAGAAGAGACAGGAGCAGGGCGGGGACGCGCCGCCGGGGCAGAATCGGCATTTTCGCCTTGGTTGGGTGTGCGGTTGGTGGAACGCCCCTGCGGAGCGCGACCGAGTCGCGCTCCGCAGGGCAGGTCTGTGTAGTTAGTTAGGGAGGGCTGACGACCTGCGAGCGGTTGTAGGCGAACATAATTTGGAACAGGGCGGTCTCGCCGGTGTAGCCGGCGGGGTAGGTCGCAGACGAGATGGTACTCGCGTCGGTGTAGCCGTAAGAGTAACTGTGCACCGAGCCATCGCAGTACAATACGGGCGAGGCGCCGGGGTGCGGCCCGCCGAAGTGGTTCTCGTCCATGTTGTTGTCGTCCTGTTGGTAGCCCTTGCCCCGGCTGGAGCCGTTACCGTAGCCGTCGGCGTAGCGCATGTGGTCAAGGTAATTCGGGTTGTCGCTCCAGTCGCTCTGGTACGTCCAGACCCAGCCCGAGTCGTTGGACGGGAAGTTGCCGGTGGTGATCTTGTAACCGACGGGGCGGGAGTAGTTGACCGGCCGCAGGGCTTTGTGAGCCATCATAAACGTATTCGAGGCGCCCGAGCCGTTTGTGATTGTGGTCATAGTGACACCCTTGGCTTTCTTAGTCGTATCGTAGGTGTCCATCACCGCGTTCAGCCCGTCGGAGCGAGACTCCGGGCAGACGTACACGCCGTTGAGTTGGAGAAGCAGGCCGCTAAGCCGCTCATGTCCGGGTTCCACGGGCTGTTCAGCCTCGGCGGCATCAGCAGCGCGCTGTTGATGACCTTACTGCTGTGGCTGGGCGCGTCGCCGTTACTGGCGGTGGCCGTGGTGGTGGCGTTGATCGCCGGGATGCTGCTATGGCACGCGCGCGATCCCTCGGCGCCTTTTGCTTCGCCGACCACCAAAGTGGTGATCGTCGGGATTCTCTGTTTCATCGCGTTGTTGGTCGAGGGCGCGATGCTCGACTGGAGCGCGGTGTTCCTGAACCGAATGCACCAGATCGATTTGTCGGTGGCCGGCGGCGCCTATGCGGTGTTTTCTCTGGCCATGGCAGCGGGGCGGTTTTCCGGGGACTGGTTGAGGAACCGCTTCGGCGCGGTGAACCTGCTGATCGGCGGCGGGCTGCTGGTGATGGTCGGGTTTGCCATGGCCATCCTGCTGGATCCGTGGCCGCTGTTCCTGCTGGGCTTCGCGCTGATCGGGCTGGGGTTGTCCAACACGTTTCCGGTGTATTGCTCGGTGGTCGGTGCACAGACCGGGATGCCGGCAGGGCTGGCCATCGCAGTGATTACCGGGATCGGCTACTGCGGGATCTTGCTGGGCCCGGCGTTGATTGGTTTCGCTGCCCATGTGATTGGCCTGCGCGAGGCATTGCTGTGCGTGGGTGCGTTGATGCTGGCGCAGGTGCTGACGGCGCGGCGGATGGCGAAGCGCTGCCCGCCGTCGCCGTATTTCGAGATGCCGACCTGGCTGCGCGCCGACACGCCGTCGAAGTCGCGCTTGAGGATGAAGTTGACCACGCCCG
>CAXTPM010000007.1:0-4017 GCA_964245865.1 uncultured Fimbriiglobus sp.
GACCTCGCTGGCCGGGCCGCGCGGCTCGGCCTGGTAGCGGACGCCGATCCAGCCGTGGCACTCGTTGGTGCCGGCGAAGTTGCGCGCCGCCACGGTGTCGGCGAAGGCGAAGAACGCGGTCGCGTCGCCGCGCGCCGGCCCGAGGATGGCCAGCACCTGCTCGTACTCGTGGCGGAGCATCTGGACCAGGCGCGCCTCGGAGACGTAGCGCGCCGCCGGGCCGTAGAACGCGTCGGAGACGGCCATGTCGTAGGCGGAGACGGCCTTGGCCACGGTGCCCGCCGCCCCGCCGGCGCGGAACAACCAGCGCGCGACCTCCTGCCCCGCCCCGATCTCGGCCAGCGTGCCGTAGACGCGCGGGTCGAGGTTGATCGCCAGCGCCTTCTGCTGCGTCGTCAGCCCCACCCCGGCGAGCGCACCCACGGCAGTCCCCCCGTCGAATCGGCCCCGAGTCCACGGCTGTTATACGGGGCCGCGCCGCCACGGGGGGCGAATCGCGCCGACCCGCGACCGGCCCCGAGTGGCCGCGGGTCGGTTGACTGGGCCGCCTCGGGCGCCCTCCCAGGGTCGGGCGCCGATCCGCGGGCGCCGGTGTGGACCGGGCGGGAGTGTCGCAGATCAGCGCGCCGCGAACCCCTGGATGCCCGCCGACGCCGGCAGGCCGGCCAACTCGCCCCCCTTGACCGGGGGCAGGGCGCCGTCCTCGCCGACCGCGCAGGCGGTGACGGCCCCCTCGCCGCCCCAGACCTGGTCGTAGAACTTGCCGTCGCGGCTGGTGCCGGCATCGACCGCGCCGGCCTGGACCTTGTTGGCGGCCGGCCGCTCGATCGCCGTCGCGTTGAGCAGTTCCAACTCCCCGCTCTTGGGGTCGAGGACTTGCCCTCGCCGCCCATCCGGTCGCCGCCTTGCTCCTCGCTGACCACGAGGTGCTGGCCGACGAACGCCGCGCCGAACGGGTTCTTCGGCGACGCAATGGCCACGCCCTTCGACAGCCGGCCGTCGTCGTAGCGCGATGCTGTTGGGTAGCCCGCCGCCGGAGGGCACCGTGGACGCCAGCGCGAGGTCGCCGGCCGGGGTGACGGCGAACACGAACTGCCCGTTCGGGCTGAGGGCGACCGAGCCGGCCGAGGCGAGTGGGTCTACGCCGGTGTCTTTCTTCAGGTCGGGCACGCGCCGACGCGAGCCAGGGGGCCGTCGGCGGCGCGGCGGAACGCGATCACCTCGTTGCGCTTCGGGTCGTTGGTGGCCAGGAACGGCAGGGCGGCGGGGCCGACGACGCCCCCGCCGGCGCGGCGTCGCGGCCAGGAACGGCAGGGCGGCGAGAAGTAGCAGTCGCGTCGGTCGAGTCATCGCAAACTTCTTCGGGAATCGGGAATCGTCAGTCGTCGCCGCGGCGGAGCAGTTCGGCCACGAGCGCGGTCCACCCCTGGTGACTGGCCCCCAGGCCACGCCCGGTGTCGCCGTCGAAGTACTCGTGGAACAGCAGGTAGTCTTTCCAGTGCGGGTCGGCGGCGCGGGGGGAGTCCGGGCCGTGGAACGGCCGCGCGCCACTGGCATCCGGCAAGAGCGGCCACGCCAGCCGCCTTGCGAGTTCGCCCGCCACCCCGGCCGGGTTCGTCAGCCGCCCCGACCCCGTCGGGCACTCGATTCGGAAGTCGTCGCCGTAGAAGCGGTGGTACTCGCGGAGTGCCTGCACCAGCAGGAAGTTGAGCGGGAACCAGACCGGGCCAGTTGCTATTGCCGCCGAAGTCGAAGGAATCCATGTCGCCGGGGACGTAGCCGACGCGGGGCCGGTGGCCGGGTAGTCCGGTGTCGTAGACGAACGGGTGCCCCAGGTGGTACTTCGAGAGCGAGCGCACCCCGTGGGGCGCGAGGAACTCGGCCTCGTCGAGCACGCGGGCCAGGGTCCGGCGGAGTTGGTCGCGGCTCGCCAGGGCCAAGAGGATGCGCCGCCGGCCCGGCTCGCCGCTCTCTTCGAGGCAGCTCAGCCGGGCGAGTTCGGGCTTGCGGTTCTCGAAGAACCAGAGCATGCGCGACTCGAACCCCGGCAGGGCGTGGGCCACTTCCTCGCGGACGCAGTACACCGCCAAGAGCGGCACCAGCCCGACCAGCGAGCGCACGCGGAGTGGCACGCACGCCTCGCCGGGCTTCTTAACGCGGTCGTAGTAGAAGCCGTCGCCTTCGTGCCACAGCCCCTGCCCGCCGAGGGCGTTAAGCGCCTCGGCGATCTGGAGGAAGTGCTCGAAGAACTTGCTCGCCATGTCCTCGTAAGACGGGTCGTGGCGGGCCAACTCGACGGCCATCGAGAGCATGCAGGTGCAGTAGAAGCCCATCCACGCGGTGCCGTCGGCCTGCTCGAGCGTGCCGCCGCCGGGCAGCGGTTTGGAGCGGTCGAACACGCCGATGTTGTCCAGGCCTAGGAACCCGCCCCGGAACAAGCCACGGCCCGCGGCGTCCTTGCGGTTAACCCACCAGGTGAAGTTCAAGAGCAGCTTGGGGAACACCCGCTTCAGGAAGTCGATGTCCTCGCGGCCACTCCGCAGGTAGACCTCCCAGCACGCCCAGGCGTGGACCGGCGGGTTGACGCTCGACAGTTCGTAGTCGTAGGCCGGAATCTGGCCGTTGGGGTGCAGGTGCCACTCGCGCAGCAGCAGCAGCAGCAGCAGCAGCAGCGCGAGTGGCACCTGCCGCGCGGCCAGGTACGGCCTCCAGCGCTTCCAGTTCGCCTCCCGGCGCGCGTCGGCGGCGAGGCGGTGTGATTCGGGGTCTTGGGGGTCGGGGGGGCGCATCACAGCGCCTCGGGTTCTGGCGGGGGAGTGGCCCGCCCGGCTCGCCGCGCCCGCAGCGCCTCCCCGGCCGTCCAGAGTGCCGCGCCGAGCAGGAAGATGTCTTTGATCAGGAACCCGCCCGACGCGCTCGGCACCGGCACCGGGAAGTCCGGCGGCGACTCCCACGCGCCGGGGGTGCTGAACAGGAAGCTCAGCGTGACCGCGAACATGCCGACGGCCAGCAGACTGCCGACCGCCGACGCGCCGGGGAGCCAGCGGCGCGCGGCGATCAACGCGGCGACCGCCAGTTCGGTGGCGCCCACCACGTTCGACGTGCCCCGCGCCGAGCAGCGTGTGCACCCAGCCGAAGAATGGGCTGTGACTCACCAGCGGCTCGATGCCCTTGGCCTCGGTCGCGGTGAACTTGAACGCCCCGTAGTAAACCAGGATGGCCACCAGCCCGTACCGGAGGACCGCGCCGCCGCACGCCTGGAGTTGCTCGGCCCCGCTGGCCCGCCCGTGCCGCCGCCAGTGTCGATCGTCGCCATCGTAGACTCCTTGGAAAGTTACCCGCTGGCTCAGGACCGCTGCGCCAGGATCGCCCCGCCGACGACTAGCGCCGCCCCGGCCGCGCGGGACCAGTTGACCGGCTTGACATCCAGGCCGAACGCCCCGAGGTGGTCGAGCGCGATCGAGGCGACCACCTGCCCGGCGATGACCGACGCGGTGAGGGCGGCGACCCCGAGTTTGGGCGTCATCAGGATCGCGGCCGTGAGGTAGGCCGCCCCGAGGACGCCGCCCGCCCACGCCCAGACCGGCACCCGCGCGAGCGCCTCGCCGGTCGGCACCGGCACGCGCGTCGCCGCGCAGTACGCCAGTAGCGCGAGGGTGCCGAGGATCGTCGCCGACAGCGCCGCCAGGATCGGCTGGCCGAGGTCTTCGCCAACCCGCGTGAGGAGGCCGTTTTGCAGAGGCAAGAGCACCCCCGCCGCGAACGCCGCCCCGATCAGTGCCCACTGCATGGCCCGGCCCCGCCGAATGTGTTGAGGGAAGTGGCGGCCGGCCCGACTAGTCGGGCCGGCCACCGGAAACCGCCTACCAGGCGACCAAACCTTGGAAGCCGGTGGCCATCGGCATCCCCTTCGCGGAGTTGTTCTCGACCAGCGTCAGCCCGCCGTCCTTGCCGACGCGGTAGCCCGCGACGACACCGTTGCCGGCATACAACTGGTAGAAGAACTTGCCATCGCGG
>CAXTPM010000007.1:4027-6163 GCA_964245865.1 uncultured Fimbriiglobus sp.
CACGAGACGTTGCCCGAGTCGGTGTTCGACGAGTAGGCGAAGCGCCCGTCGCAGGTCGCCTGCACCCAGCATGCGGCCGTCTGGCCGTTGCCGACCGACTTGCTCACCGGCGTGATCGCGCCGTTCACTTCCAGCGAGTACGCCGACACCGACGCCTTCCCCTTGCCGCCCATCTTGGCCCCACCCTGGGCCTCCGAGACCACGAAGCGGTACGGGCCGGTGAAGTACGCGCCGAACGGGTCTTTGCCGCACGACTCGGTGACGGCTGGCTTGGAGAGCAGCCCGCCCGCGCCGACGCGGTAGACCACGAGCTTGTGGCTCATGACTTCGGTGACGAGCAGGAAGTCGCCCTTGGGGCTAAACAGCGCGTGGGCCGGCTGGCCCTTCTCGTCTCCGCTCAGCGGCCGGGCCGACCCGGCGATCTGGATCATCTTGCCGTCCACCCCGACGCGGAACCCGACGACGCTGGGCGCGAGATTCTGGGCCGGGTTGCCGGCGTTCACCACGTACAAGAGGTCGCCGAGGATGGCGATGCTTTTGGGCGACGCCCCGCCGGAGGGCTGGCTGTCGGCGGCGGCGAGGGTGTAGTCGGGGCGGACCTGGAACGAGGTAATGGTGCCGCTGCCGGCGTTCACCGCGAACAGCAGGTGGCCGTGCGGGCTGAGGGCGAGCGCGCCGTTGGAGACCAGCGGATCGATGCCGTTGTCGGGTTCGAGCTTCGGCAGGCGTAGTACGCCCGTCCCCTTGCCGCCAGTGGGGTAGGTGCCGAGGCTGCTCAGCGAGCCGTCGGCGGCGCGGGCGAACGCGACGACCGCGTTCGACTCAGAAGCGTTGGTCATGGCGTAGACGGCGCCGGCGGGGGCCGGCGCCTGGGCCGCCGCGCCATGGGGGGCGGCAAGGCCGGCGAGGATGGCAAGCCCGACGGCCAGCCGGTCGAGGGAACGCGGTCGCATAGTCACTCCTGGTTGGGGCCGGTTCGCCGCTGGATAGGGCAGACGGCGACCCGACACCACCAGGATAACTGCGGCCGGGCGCTCCCAACATTGGCCGTTCGGCCCATTCCCGCCCGGCCGCGAGGCCGACGGCGGGCTACGACTTTCGTCGGGTGGCCGGGCGCCCAGGTGTCGGGCTACGCCCCCCCCGGCCCCGGCGGCGGGCCGGGCGTCTCGGCCAGCCGGACGATCCCGCGCCGCAGCGCCGCCGTCACCGCCTGCGTGCGGTCGGCCACGCCCAGCTTCTCGAACACCCGGCTGGCGTGGACCTTCACCGTCCCCTCGGTGACGAACAGCGCCTCCGCGATCTGCTTGTTGCTGTGCCCGGCGGCCATCAGCCGCAGCACGTCCACCTCGCGCGGGGTCAGCGACTCCTTCGCCAGCCGGTCGGTCAGCTTGGCGGCGCAGGCACGGCTCGCCCCGCGCCACGGCCCGAACGGTCGCCAGGAGTTCCTCGCGCGGCACGTCCTTGAGCAGGTACGCCTTGGCCCCGGCCCGCAGCGCCCGGTAGATGTCCTCGTCGCCGTCGAAGGTGGTGAGCACGACCAGCCGGGCGTCGGGGAACAGCCGGCGGATTTCGCCGATCGCCTCGACCCCGTCGGTGCCGGGCATCCGAAGATCGACCAGCGCCACGTCCGGCCGCTCGCGGGAGTAGAGTTCGACCAGCCCGCGCCCGTCCTCGGCCTGCCCGACGACTTCGAGGTCGGGGTGGTCGGCGAGGACGGCCGCGATTCCGGCCCGCACGACCAAGTGGTCGTCGGCGATGACGACCCGGACGACCGCGCGCGTCATACCGCCCCCCCCGGCCGGCTCGGGCCGAGCGGCGCCGTGGCGGCGACCTCGGTGCCCACGCCGGGCCGGCTACTAATCGAGAGAGCCGCGCCGATCTGGGCCGCGCGCTCGCGCATGCCGAGCAGGCCGAACCCGGCGTGGTCCGGCGCGGCGAAGCCCGCGCCGTCATCGCGCACCCGGAGCCGAACCGCCCCGGCGGCGTAGTCGAGTTCGACCCGGATCGACCCCGCGCGCGAGTGCCGCAGCGCGTTCGTCACGGCCTCCTGGACCAGGCGGTACACGTCGTCCGCGGCATCACCGGGCACCTCGCTGTCGCCGCTGAACTGGCAGGTGATGCTCAGCCCCGATGCGG
>CAXTPM010000007.1:6173-23211 GCA_964245865.1 uncultured Fimbriiglobus sp.
CAGCAGGTTGTCCTCGACCTCGGGGGTCAGCGGCGCGGGCGCCCCGGCGGCGGCGAACTCGACGCGCGCGGCGCTCTGGCGATCCGACAGCCGCGCGAGTTCGCCCAGCGCCGCCGGCAGGTCGCCTTCCTCCAGCGCCTGGGGGCGGAACGCCAGCACCGAGCGCCGGGCCTCGGCGAGGCTGGCGCGGGCCAGGGCGCGCCTCGGCGACCCGCCCGCGCACCGCACCCGGCCGCTGGTCGATCGCCTGCTCGGCCGCCTCCAGGTGCAAAATGATCCCCGTCAGACCCTGGGCGAGCGTGTCGTGAATCTCGCGCGCGATCCGCCCCCGCTCCTCGCCCCCCGCCGCCCGGCGGTCCCGGTTCTTGCGGCCGGTCACGTCCAGGACCGTGCCGATCAGCCGCCGCCCCCCGCCGGGCGCCGGCAGCCCCCGGCCCATCGCGGAGATCCAGCGCACCGTGCCGTCGGGCCTCACCGCCCGGTACTCGGCGGCGTACTCGTGCGCCTGGCCAACGGCGCCCAGGGCCGCGCCGTTGGCCAGGCGCACGCGCTCGCGGTCGTCGGGGTGGATCAGGGCCAGGAAGTCGGCGTAGGCGACCGGGGCGCCCGGCGGGGCGCCGAACGCGGCCCGGCAGCGCTCCGACCAGCGCATCGCCCCGGTCGCCGGGTCGTAGTCCCACGTCCCGAGTTCGGCGATATCGACGGCCATCCGCAGCCGCCCCGCCCCCTCGGCCAGCCGATCCGCGCGCTCCTCGGCCTCGGCCAGCATCCGGGCGCGATCCGCCGCGACCGAGACGTAGTGGCTGACGATGCGCAGCACGCCCAGCTCGTCCTCGTCGAAGCCGTCGCGGGCGCGCAGGCCGAACGACAGGGCGCCGAACAGCCGCTCGCCGACGACGAGCGGGTGGCAGGCGAAGGCCCGGAAGCCGAGCGGCTTCAGTGCGGCCGCGCGGGGGTCGTCGGAGGTCTGGACGCCATCGAGGACGACCGGCCGGCAGGTGGCGGCGACCGCGCCGCACACCGCCTGCCCGAACTCGAGCCGGGCGACGGCGGCTGCGGTGTCGTCGGGCACCCCCGCCCACGACTCGAGGCGCAGGGTTCCCCCCGCCGGGTCGGCCGAGTAGTGGAAGTAGGCGTCCAGGCCGAGGCGCGCGGACACCTCGGCGAACAGCGCCGGGTACGCCGCCTCGGGGGCGTCGCCGGCGAGCAGCCCGCCGGCCGCGTCGGCCAGGAGGCTCAGCCGCCCGACGTGGCGGCGGAGGCGCCCCTCGGTCTCCCGCCGGAGGCTCGCGTCGCGGAAGACGACCACGCTGCCGCCCGCGCCCGAGAGCGGCGCGTCGCTCGCGTCGATCGGCACCCGCTCGCCCCCCGGCCGCACCGCCCACGCCCCGGCCCCCGGCTCGCCGAACTGGACGACTTCGCCGACCCCGAGTCGCGCCGCCACTGCGGCGGCGGAGGTGCGGCCGGTCAGGCGCTCGGCGGCGGGGTTGAGGTACGTCACGCGCCCGGCCGCGTCCGCCGCCGCCACCGCGTCGGCCGTGCTCGCCAGGATCACCCCCAGCCGCTCGCGCTCGGCGCCCAGTTCGGCCGCCGCCGATTTGCGCGCGCAGGCGAGGTGCGCGACCAGGGCGGTCACGAGTACGAGCGCCGCGCCGGGGGCCGTGACCGCCAGCCCGGCGCGGCGGGATCGACCTCCCGGCGCTTCAGGCCGGGCGGCGTCCAAGAGCGGCGCGACTTTGGCCAGGCACGCGCCGCAGCGCAAGTTGGTAGCGTATCGGCGGATCACGGCCCGTCCCCCGCGCTGCGTGGCGAATCACCGCAGTAGTGGGGGGCCGACGCGGGCGGGGGGTTCTACAGCCCGAACCAGGGGTCTTGGTACGCCGTGGGCGACGCCGTGATTTTCGTCACGGCGATCAGCGTGGCGCCGCTCGTGGCGGTGCCGGAGCCGCTGGCGACCGGGCCGAGGGGGTCGTCGCGGAGCACGCCGCGGAGACTAAAGTTGGCGGCGTACGCGCCGCCGGACTTCTTGCCGCTGGTGACGACCACCGTGTAGGTGCCGCCGCCGAGGCGAAGTTCCAGGGCCGACTGCCCGCCGGCCCAGGTGCCGAAGCTGCCGACCGCGCGGCCGGCCGAGTCGTACACGGTCGCCCGCACCGCCACGTCCGCGGCGCTGCCCGTCGCGTCGAGCTGGAAGTAGTACAGCCGCCCGGCCTCCGACGCGAGCGAGTACGAGGCCGTCTTGGTCGCCGAGTCGAGCGTGCCGGCGGCGAGCGTCGGCAGGTCGAGCGCCCCGGCCCGCAGGTCGGCCGCCATGACGTAGTTGCCCGTGTTGTGGCCCCCGTCGGCCGGGTTCTGCGCGGCGACCTCGAGGTAGTAGCTGCGGCCCGGCGAGACGCCGCGCAGTTGGACCGTGTAGGTGCTCGCGTCGCCCGAGAGGATGTCGAACGGCAGGCGCGCGCCGTCGGAGTCGTAGGCCCGCAGGACCGGGTCGAGCTTGTTGGCCTCGGTGGCCCACACGACCGCCACGAGGGTGTCGGCGGTCGAGCCCGCCGCCACGTCCACGCGGTACACGTCCTTGTCGGTGCTCTTCTCGACGCTCGCGGCGAAGTTGCCCTGCCAGCGGCTGTCGCCGGTGAGGGTCTGGCCGGGGAGCTTGCGGGCGAGCGCGACGGTGTCGTCGGTGCCCCCGTCGGGGTTGACCGGGCCTGCCACCGGCGCGGAGGTGAGCAGCGCCGGGGCGTCCGGCCCGACCGAGAGGCGGTAGCGGCCCACCGTGTAGGGCGTGGCCGCGTTGGCCTCGACCACGACGTAGATGTTCCGCGCGTCCTTGTTGCTGTCCTTGACATCCAGGGTCAAGTCGCCGCTGAGGGGGTCGGCGGCGACCTTCGTCGCCAGTGCGTTGGGGTAACTGGCGGCAGTGTAGACCGACACCTTCGCGGTCAGCAGGCTCAGCCCCGTGGTGCGGAGGTTGACCTTCACCCCATCGACCCCCTGGGGCTTGGCGACGACGTAGGTGTCGCGGTCGGCCGGGGTGGTGATGTCGGCGGCCGCGACGACCGAGGCGAGGGCGTCGTCGGCGAGCCTGCTGGTGTCCTTAGCGAAGGTCAGCGCGGTCGGGGTGAACGCGGTGTCGTTGCCCTGGGCCGCGTCGAAGCGGTCGGGGTTGCGCGCCCCGTAGAGTTCTTTGACTTGCGCCAGGTCGGCGGCGCTCGGCCCAGTGCGCGGCCCGAGGTAGGTGCCGTACATCACCGAGTTCGGGTCGGCGCTGTCGTCCAGGCCCAGGGTGTGCCCGGCCTCGTGCAGCGCGACGGTGAAGAAGTCGTAGGTGCCGTTCGCCCCGCCGACCGAGTAGGGCATGCTGGAGTTGATCAGCACGTCGCCCGCCCCGGAGCCGAGCAGGTCGAACGGCACGGCGGTGGCCACGCTCGACCCGGCGGGGAGCGCCTTGCCGGCCACGCGGATGTCGCCGTACTTCAGGCTGCCCTGCAGCGGGCCGGGGGCGCCGATGGCGGAGTTGTCGTCGGACACCGCGCCGACGTTGACGTTGAGCGGGGCCAGCCAGGCCTGGTAGGCCCGCAGCACCTCGCGCTGGTACGCGGCGGTCGCGGCGTCGTTCAGGCCGGCCTGGAACGGCGTACTCTTGCCGCCGGTGGCGAACGCCGTGTCCTTGTTCGGGAAGCTGATCGTGAGCGCGTCGGCCGAGGGCCAGGGCGTGGCCCAGACGGTCGGGACGGTGCGGTCTTCGAGGCGGAGGGCGCTGAGCGTCGTACTGGGCAAGGCTCGGGGCGAACGAGCGGGCATGGAAGAATCCCTTCAGGCGGGTCTAAGCGAGTAAACTGGGCGTTACGGCGCCGGCCGGGGGCGGGCCTGCTGGCGCCCCGGGGGGGCCGGCCGGGGGCGGGCGCGGGGAACTCTACCTGACAGGACGCGGCGGAGGGGCTGCGACCGCCACAGAATCGCTACGACCGGCCCGGTTTCGCGCGGTCGGTACCAACGGAGGTTAACAAAATGTCAGCCTGGCTCGCGTTCTCGCGGTTGACCGCTTGATTGACCGCCTGGTAGACCGACTGCCCCAGCCCCGTCTGGCGGATCGCGTAAATCTCGTGCCGGCAGCCGAGGAACCCCTCCACCGCCGCGGCGTCCCACTGGCTGCCGCGACCTTTGAGCAGTTCGGTCTCGACCGCCAGGGGTTCGAGCGCGGGGCGGTACGGCCGCGCCGAGAGCATCGCGTCGCAAGTGTCGGCCACGGCCAGCACGCGCGCGATCAGCGGGATGGCGTCCCCCGCGAGGCCGTCGGGGTAGCCCCGGCCGTCGATGCGCTCGTGGTGGCCGCGCACCCCCGGCCGCACGTGCGCGAGTTGCTTGATGCCGGCCAGCACCCGGTCGCCGGTGGCGGGGTGCTCCCTCACGAGCGCGAACTCGGCGTCGGTCAGGCGCCCCGGCTTGGCGAGTACGGCCTCGGGGACGCCGACCTTGCCCACGTCGTGCAGCAGCCCCGCGAGGTACAAGTCGTTCACCGTCCCGGCCGGCAGCCCCATCTGCCGGCCGATGCGCGCGGCCATGCGCGCCACGCGCTCGCTGTGGCCGTAGGTGTAGGGGTCTTTGGCGTCGATCACCGCCGCGAAGCTCTGGACCACGCCCATTAGCGCTTCGGAGAGGTCCGCCGAGTAGCGGGCCGAGCGCTGCCGGGAGCGCAGGAGCCGCACCGCCAGCCGCATTGCCCCCAAGGTGCCGGGGGCCGGGGGGCGCTCGGGGGCGGTCGAGATCGCCAAGAGCCACGCCGGCCGGCCGCGCGCGAGCCGCACGATCGCCGCGTGCGCCGGAGCGCCGCCCGGCCAGCCCCGCGCGCAGTCGGCCAGCACCGCCGGGCCGAAGAGGCGCGCGGCGAGTTGACTGTCGCCGCCGTCGCCGTGGTCCGCGAGCGCCTCGGCCAGCCGCCTCAGTTGCCCGTCGTCGGCCAGTCGCCGCCCCGCGAGTTGGACGCGATCCCCCCCGGCGTGCGCCGACCCGAGTGGCACGAGCGCCACGCAGTCGGCGCGGCTGAGTCCCAAGAGCGCGTCCAGCGTCAGGCGCGTCTGGGAGCCCGACTCGTCGGCGGCGTCGAGGTCCGCCACGAGCCGCTCGAGCTGCGCGTAGGCCGGCAGTTCGACCGGCGTCCGGCGCCCGGTTTCGAGCGCGAGTTGCGCCCAGCTCTGGTGTTCGGCGGTCACGGGTGGCGGTCCTCCGGGGGTGGCGCGGGGTGCGGGGCGCGTCATCGCTTGGCCCGCCGCAGGGTCTCGGCCGCGCGAACCGTGTCGCGGAACTCCCGGTCGCCGGCCAGGAGCCTGAGGTCCGGGTCGTCGGCCACGTAATCGACTAGCTTCGGGTCGGCGCGGAACGCCGTGGCCAGGAGGTCGAGCGCCTTCGACTTGTCCTCGGGGTGCGCCCCACTGGTGAGCGCGAACGCCCCGGCCGCCTGGTAGTAGCACAGCGCCGGGGAGTCCATCGAGAGCACCAACTCGGCGTCGGCGTGGGCGGCGGCGCGGTCGCCCTTGCGGGCCAGCAGCACCGCGCGGCCCGAGAGGGCGAGGCGGTGGTCCGGGCGCAGCTTCAGGGCGCGGTTCAGCGCGCCGATCGCGGCGGGTTCGTCGTGCAAGTCCTGGTCGTACACGGCCGCGACGTTCACCCACAATCGCGGCTCGGTCGGGTCGAGTTCAGTGGCCCGGCGCAGGTCGGCGAGCGCAGCCTGGGGTTCGGCCCTGCGGCGGGCGAGGCCGCGGTCGGTGAAGCCCGACGCCGTGGCCGGCTCGGCGGCGAGGCCGCGCGACCGGGCCGCGTCGGCCTCGGCGGCGCGGCCGAGCTTCGCCAGCGCCTCGGCCTTCACGAAGTGCAGCCGCGGCTCCCCGCCCCGCGCCCGCGCCGCCTCGGCGTCGGCGACCGCGCCGGCGTGGTCCCCGGCGTCCTGCCGGACGCGGGCGCGCTCGGCGTAGGCAAAAGGCGCGTCGGGCCGGAGCAGGATCGCGGCGGCGAAGTCGGCGCCCGCCCCGGCCGCGTCGCGCAGGGGCGCCCGCAGCCGCGCCCGCTGCACCCGCGCCCAGTAGTGGCCCGGCGCGAGCGCCACGCAGGTGTCGAACGCCGCCTTGGCCTCCGCCGGGCGATCCAGGCGCAGGTAGCAACTGGCGAGCAGCAGGTGCGACGACAGGTCTTCGGGCGCCGCCTCGGCGCACTGCCGGGCCAGGGCCAGCGCGCCGTCGGTATCGCCGGCCTTGGCCAGCGCGAGCGCCTCCAGGCGCCGCTGGAACGCCGGGTCGAAGTCCTCCGGCCCGCACCCGTCCGCGGCGCGCTCGAGCGCCTCGGCCTCGGGCGCCGGGGCCAGGCGCGCCGAGAGCAGCAGCAGCTCCCCGGCGAGGCGGCGGACCTGCTTTCGCTTCTCGGCCGGCAGCCCGGCGAAGTCGGGGCGCGACTGCCAGTTCGGGTCGGCGCCCGCGCCGTAGACGGCGAGAGCCTCGGCGGCCGCGGCGCGGTGCGCGGCGACGGTCTCGGGTTCCGCGAAGCCGACGCCGAGGTCCGCCGCCGCCGCGGAGGCTTTGGTGAGGAACTGCTCGGCGACCGCGGCGCGGGCCAGCGCCCGGTTGTCGTGCCGCGCCGCCGCGAGCGCCCCGCCGCCCGCCAACAGGGCGCAGGCAGCGAGCGCCGCGACGGTCGAGCCCGACGCCAAGCGCGGGTTCCGCTTCGCCCATTTCCGCAGCCGCTCCCGGCGCGACGGCTCGGGGGCCACCAGGAGCGGGCGGTGCGCCAGTTGCCGCTCGAGGTCGTCGCGCAGCGCCGCGGCCGACTGGTAGCGCGCGGCCGGGTCGAACGCCAGGCAAGTCAGGACGATGGATTCGACTGCGAACGGCACCGCGGGGTTGAGTGCCCGCAGCCCCGGCGCCCCGGCGCGGCGGAGGGCGACGAGTTCCGCGCCGGGGGCGGTCGGCTTGGGGAACGGCGACTGCCCGGCGAGCAGTTCGAACAGAATCAGCCCCAGCGAGTAGATGTCCGAGCGCGCGTCGATCGTGCGGTTCGCGCCGAGGAACGCCTCGAGGTGCTCGGGGGCCATGTAGGGGATGGTGCCGCCGAGGCGGGCCGCGCGGTCGCCGGTCTCGGAGAGGTTGAAGTCCAGAATCATCGGCTGCCCCTCGTCGGTGAGCAGCACGTTCGCGGGCTTCAGGTCGCGGTGGATGACCCCCCGAGAGTGCGCGTGCGCCAGGCCGTCGGCGATGCGGGCGGCGAGCCAGAGCACCGAATCGACGTAGCTCGAGTGCGCGAAGCGGTCCAGCATCTCGTGGGTGAGGGCGGGCGTCGCCGGCGCCGCGCCGGCGGCGGGCGCGAGTTGCGAGTCTCCGGGCGCCGGCGCGGGGGCGGCGGCCACCGACGACTCGGGGCGGGACGACTCGGGCCGGCCGGTGACGCGCGTGGCGTCCTTGCGGTTGTTGAGGGTGCTCACCAGGTGCGAGCCGCTGCCGGGCATCGCGCCGGAGGCCCGCAGGCCGCCCACCACGTCCGCCAGAGTCGTCGAGCCGAAGTACGGCATGCAGACCGCGTGCAGCCCGTTCGCCTGGTGCAGCGAATAAATCGGCACGACGTTGGTGTGCTGCAGTTGCGCCAGCGTCTGCGGCTCGGCCGAGTATTTGGGGCTGAGCTTGAGCGCCACCGGCCGGCCGGCCAAGTCGCCCTGGCGCGCCAGGAACACCCTGGCGAACGCGCCGCGGCCGATCTCATCCAGAATGCGGAACTCCAGGAAGCGCTCGCCGGGTTCGGGGTAAGCGCCCCGCGCCCGCGGGGCCGGCTCGCCGGCGGCGGGGGCCAAGAGCGAGTCGGCCGAGGCCGGCAGAGCCACCCGCACGGCAGCGGGCAGGCCGGCCTGCACGACGGTCGCCTCGTCCAAGTCGGGCGAGTCGGCCGAGTGGTTGGCCCGCTGGCGCCGCTCCTCGAACTCGACTTGCGCGAGCGCGGCGGGGTCCGCGCCCAGTTCGGGGTAGCGGCCCAGGTAGTCCGACAAGGAGGTGGGGCGCCCGGCCTCCCAGCCGTACTCCAGGTCCAGGCGCACCAGTTCGACGATGGCCGCGAGCCGGTCGGGGTGCCCAGGGGCGGGGAGCCGCACGCCGTCGAGCGCGTCGGAGTCCGCGGGGCGGCGGCGCTCGAAACTTTCCAGCAAGTTCGCCGCGCTGTCGCCGAGCGCGCGGGGGGGGGGAGTGGCGCCGAGCTCGAACGAGTCGAGGGCGAGCGAGTCGGGCGCGGTCGGGCGGAAGTTCATCGCGGGTCGTCCAGTTTCAGTCGGCGGCGTAGTTGGGTGCGGGTCTCCTGGAGCAGCCGCTCGACGGTGCGCTTGGCCCGGCCGGTGGCGTCGGCGATCTCGCCGACTTCCAGCCCCGCCAGGCGCAGGCGCACCACCGTCCGCCCCGGCTCGCTCAAGCCCGCCACGGCGTCCTCGACCCCCTGCGCGAGCAGTCGCTCCAGCGGGCCGTCGCCGCCCGAGGGCGCGGGCGGGTCGCCCCCCTCGCCGAACTCGGCGGTGGCCCGCAGGTCGCGCTTGCCCGCGCGGTGGTGCAACTCGGCGCTGCGCAGGCGGTTCAGCGTAATCACCACGAGCAAGTCCCACAGTTCCGCCCCACCCGGCAGGTCGTAGCGCCCGGCCTTCGCGGCGGTGAAGAAGCGGCGGAACACGCTCTGGGCGATGTCGTCGGCGTCCAGCCGCCGGTTCAGCCCCCGGCTCATGTTCGAGCGCGCCACGGCCAGCACCCGCGCCGCGTAGCGCCGGTGCAGGGCTTCGGCCGCCCGCCCCCCGTCGCCGGACTGGAGGCGCCGGAGCAGTGACTCGTCGCTCAGCGTCGAGGGCGCCGGGTCCGGCGGGGGCGCGTCCGCTTGACGGGAGATACCCGATTCGTGTTCGCCGACCGCCACGGACTTCCCCCGAACGAACGACTGGGCTACTGGCCGCGTTAAACTAGGGCGCGATTCC
Organism: uncultured Fimbriiglobus sp.; assembly: GCA_964245865.1. GTDB lineage: Bacteria > Planctomycetota > Planctomycetia > Gemmatales > Gemmataceae > Fimbriiglobus. The sequence continues at coordinate 15,154 of CAXTPM010000007.1, forward strand.
GCCCCGCGCCGAACCGGACGCGCCGGCGCCCGGAGATTGCATAAAAAGACTCCCAGCTCGACTTCTGCAGTCGCGGGGCCGGGGCGAGGGCGTCGAGCAACAGTTCCCGCACACTCGCGGGGAGTTGCGTGACGGCGACGGACCCGCGCCGGCCCGCGGGAAAATGGCGCCGGCCCAGGTGCACCGGCGGACGGCGGCGGGCGCGTGCGGGAAGGTAACGGCGACCCTCCCCGGCCACCGCACCCCGCCGGCAGCGAGTGGTACAGGACGGCGGCGACGGTGTCCAAGCCGAACGGGCACGGGGCGGCTCGCGTCACCGTCGCCCGGCACCGCGCTCGGGCGGACCCCAACCCGAGGCACGCCCGGCCCCGCCCTTGTACCAGTGCCCGGTGCCGGTCGCCGCCTCCACCCGCCGGGTGCCCCCGTACTGACTGTCGGCCGGTCGCGGCGGCGGAGGCGACCTGGCGGGGCTTGGGCACCCGGCCGCCCCCACCATTGGCCGGCAACTGCCCGAGCACGGCGGGGGCGGTTCGAACGGCTTGGCGTCCGGTTGGTACTTGCTCACGGGGGTGAGCCGGCCGCGGCGGCAGGGGCGCGCCGGCCGGAATGTCCGTCGAGACCAACGTTCCCGTCGCTACGGCGGCGCGGCGCCAACCCCCGACCTCTGCACCTCGGACACGAGAGGCCGGCCCTCCACATCCGGCAAGTCCCCCTCGCCGTTGGCGCCGAATGCCGGGGGGTCGAGTCCGAGACGACCGGCGGCGTCGCCGCCCGCTTCTACTGCCATCGGGCGGTGAGCACCCCCGAGGCGCTCGCGCGCCTCGACGCCATTTGCCCGTCGATCCTGGAGCCTGTTATGGACTTCATCGAGTATCGGGGCGAGTCTGTGGAGCAGGAGCGAGACGAACGCGACCCAGTGCCAGCCGGCGAGTACGTGCTTGGTCCGCTCGCGGTCGCGGGCCACGCGGCGGAACCGGGCCATCCAGGCGAACGACCACTCCACCATCCACCGCCGGGGCAGGAGGACGAAGCCCCGCCGGGCGGCGGGGTGGCACACCACTTCCAGGGCGACGCCGTGCGCGGCGGCGTCGGCCGCGACCTGGGCGCCGGTGTCGCCCTGGTCTGCGTAGGCGAGCGTCACCGCCGACCAGTCCGCCGACCAGCCCGTCCGGTGGATGCGCGACGCCCTGGAGGTATCTGTCAGCGGGTACTACGCCTGGGCCTCGCGGGCGGGCACCCCGGCGCAACAATAGCGGGACGAGTTGGTCGGAATGGTCGAGCAGGTTCACGCCGAGGTGCGGCGGCGTTACGGGAGTCCCCGGATGCACGCGGAGCCGAATGCGAGGGACCACGCCTGCTCGGAGAACACGGTGGCGACGCTCATGAAGGCCCACAGGATCCGGGCGAAAGCCCCGCGGCGGTTCGCCCGCACGACGGACTCGCGGCACGGCCTGCCGGTCGTCGGGAACGTGCTGGGCCAGGACTTCGACCCGACCGGCCCGAACGAGGCCTGGTGCGCCGACATAACCTACGTGGGGACGCGTGAGGGCTGGCTGTACCTGGCCGTGGTCGAGGACTTGTTCAGCCGGATGGTCGTGGGGTGGGCGATGGCCGACGCGATGGCGAGCCGGCTCGTGGTGGACGCCCTGTCGATGGCGATCGCCCCCCGCCGCCCAGGCGCGGGGCTGGCGGCCCACCCACTCGGCGTCGGTAGACCCCGCGTGCGCGCGACCGTTGCGGCCGCGGGCGCGAGAAAGAGCGGACCTCGGCGGGGCCGGGCGGCCGAGGGGCCGGGCCGGCGCCGGGCCGGGTTCGGCGGTCAAATCCACGCGGCCGTGACCCCGTTGACGCCGGAGTTGACCGGCTCGCGGGCGTCCGACGGCCCGCGACTCCCCGAGCCGGTCGCGGCAGTCGAGACCCAGGGCGCCGAGCCGCGCGTCCCGCCGCCTAAGGACGGCAAGTCGCCGCCCGCGACCGGCACCTGCGCGAGGAGCGCGAAGCAGGGCGGTCCTTCGCGCGTGAAGTAGTACCGCCGGGCGGCGACGCGGTACTACGAGAAGGCTGCCGGCCTCCCCGGCTTCGTCGGGCTGGCGTCCATCGCCGGCCACGCTCGACCCGACCGTCACGACGGCTCGGCCTCAATCGATCCGGCCTAAGACGTGGACGCTGTTGTGGACCGTGCCGCTGATGGGCCGCCCGTCGGCCCCCTTCAGTCGGTACTTGATCTCCATGCACCACGTCGGGGCGAGGCCGGGCAGGTCCAACCGCACCGTCTTCCCGTCGGCCGAGACGGCCGCCCTCGACACCACCAGCGGCTTCTCGTCGAGGTGCTCCGAGCCGTAGTTTTGGCTCCGCCTCAGCCCCCACACCCTGACCTCGAAATTCTTCGCGTCCGCCGCTTCCGGGTCGAGAGCGTCGGTGAAGGTGAGTTCGATCCCGCCGGACTTCGCCCTCAGGCCGACGGGTAGGTCGGCCGGCCGGCCCGTGTGGCGCACGCGGTAGAACCCGCCGGGGCCAGTCTGGTTGCCGGCCCAGGCGTACATGCCGCACACGTACAGGTGGCCGTCGGTCGGGTGGAAGCGCGGCCGCATGATGCCGGTCGGGAACGCCGGGAGCGGCAGGGCGCACACGCCGCCCTGGACTTGGCCGTTGACCGTCTCGTGCGGCACCACGTAGATTTTGCCCATCCCGTAGCTCGTGTTCAGCAGCGCCCCGGCGAGCGGCCCCCACGTCGCGGCCGGCACCCAGACCAACTCCGCCGGCGAGCGGTCGAACTCGTTGGTGATCCAGCAGAGCGGCTGCCTCATCGCCGAATCGGCGGCGTCGGTCACGTCGGTGTACCCCCACATGTTGCCGTAGAACCCGCCCCTCTCGACGAGGTTGACGCGGTTCTTCGGCGTCCAGAAGCCCTCCTGGTCCGTGACGAAGAAGGTGCCGTCGGGGTTGACGCAGACGCCGTTGGCCGCGCGGAAGCCGGTGGCGAGAATCTCCGTTCTCGCGCCGTCCTGGCTCACCTTCAGCAGCGTGCCGTGGTGCGGCACGAGCGCGGGCAGGGCGTGCCGGCCGCTCTTGGCGTAGTAGAAGTTCCCCCCGGCGTCAGTCTGCAGCCCCATCGCAAATTCGTGGAAGTGTTCCGTCACCTGGTGGTCGTTGTTGAAGCACTCGTAGAAGTCGGTCTCGCCGTCGCCGTTCAGGTCGTGCAGTTTCACGATCTGGTCGCGGCAGCCGACGAAGATCGACCCGTCCCGGAACTTCAGCCCGAGCGGCTGGAACAGCCCGGAGGCGATCCGCTGCCACGTCAGCCCGGCTTCGGGTTTGTCGATCCCGCCCACGACCCACACGTCGCCGTCCCAGGTGCAGACAGCCACCCGCTTGCCGTCCGGGAAGAAGTCGAACCCGGTCAGCCGCAGTTGGGCGTTCCACGAGTTCTGGCCCGGCAGGGCGAACACGTCCGCCTCGAACGCGCCGCCGGTGTTGCCGGCGGTCGCGGTCGTCGCCAGCACCCCCGGCCACCGCCTCGGCCCGCCTTCCGTGAGCGGCTTCAGCGGCCGGGGCGGGGGCGTCGTCTGGGCGAACGCGGCGAGATCGGTAGCCGTGCCTTTCGCCATCAGCACCTTCAGCCGCGTCGGGGTTGCGGATGCCGGAATCTTCAGCACCCGGAAGCCGTCCCGCTTCGCCAGTACCACCCGGCCGTCGCCAACGACGGTAACGGCCACGTCCTCCGGCGCGATGCGGGCGAGCAGATCGCGCGACGACTTGCCCACGTCCAGGGTGCGGGTGAACGCGGTGGTCTTCTTCGCGGCGTCCGGTTCGGCCCCCTCCACCTCCAGAATCGCGGCGTCGCCCACGGTATAAGCGATTACGGTCTGGTCGCCGTAGGCGTAGGTGCCCCGGAACCGCGCCCACTCGCGCGGGAGCGGGCCGTAGGGGCGTTTGTCGCGGCCGAGGGGGCGGGGGTCCGCGAAACTGCCGGTCGCGGGGTCGGCCCAGCCCGGCCCGGCCGGGTTCTCGACGTGCCGCTCGCCGACGAGTTTCGGGTGCGTTTGGTGCTGGCCGTTGAAGTGAATCCCCTTCCAGTCGATGAAGCCGTCGCCCGCCCAGCCGGCGGCGAACCGCAGGGTGTCGTGGTCGAACATCGCCCAACTCTTCCCGCGCGACACGCCGCCGGCGCCGGCGTCCAGCCGCACGGCGATGCCCTTGTACGCGATGTTCGGCCCCGGCCCGCCCACCTCGTAGGTGTTCGTCAGGCTCGGCCCGTAGTCCATCGCCATCCACGGCTCGACGCTCGCCGGGGCCGGGCCGAACTCGCCCGCCTTCCCCGCAGGCAGCTTGGCGAAATACGCGCCGTCGAGCTTCGCGTACTGCGCCGGGTTGTGCGGCTTCAGGTACGCTTCGCGGAGGTAGTGGACGACGTCGTACTTCTGCCTCGGCACCATCCACGCCTGCGCGGCCATCAGGTTGTACCCGTGCGTGAGCGTGCGGTACAGGCTGTGCGGGTCGCTCCCGTTCTTGAAGGCGTGGTTGGCGAACTGCGGCGAAGTCGGGAGCGAACCGGGCTGGTCTTTGGTGCCGTGACAGTTGGCGCACACGCGGGTGTAAATCTCCTCGCCGCGACGGAACGCCGCCTGATCGAGCCGGCGAATCAGCCCCGCGTGGTCGATCTCCTTCTCGTACTCCGGCGGGGCGAACGCCGCCTGCGCCGGGCGCAGTTCCTTTGCCCGTTTCGGCCCGCCCTCGGCCACTTCGATGAGGTACTTCGTCAGGTCGAGGAACTGCTGCCGGTCCGTGAGCATGTTCGCCAGCCCGTCGGGCATGAGCGACTGCGTGCCGGTGCGGCGCTCGTCCACGTCCGCTGCCGGGATGGTGGTGCGCCGCCCGCCCGCCGGGTCAACCAGTGTGAGCGTGCCGGCCTTCTCCTCGGCAAGAAGGCCGACGACGGTTCGCCCGTCGGTCGTAGAAACCGAGAGCGTCTCGTAGCCCTTCTTGACGACTTTGGACGGCGACAAGACGGATTCGACGAGGTACTCGGCCGTGCAGTCTCTGCCCGCCGCCGCGATGTCCGGCCCGAGTTGCGTGCCGGTTTCGGCGTCGTGGCACTTCGCGCACGTCAGGAAGGGCTGAAAGAACAGCACCGCCCCCCGGCCGGCGTCGCCCTGTTCTCGGGCGGCCCTGGCGAGGTCCGCCGGCGACTCTTTGAGCAACTGCTGCGAGAGCGTCGCCGGGTCCGCGGCCGGCGCGGACACCTTGTCGGTGCCCCACAGCCTGCCCAACAGTTCGAACACGTCCGGGTCGTGCTTCTTCAGTTCGTCGGGGGTAAAGGGGAAAAAGTCGTTGCGCGAGAAGTACGCCTCGGTCGCCTCCGCGAAGTACTCCATCGGGTTCGTCATCGCGTAAGCCTTCTCGAACGTGTTCGGTCTGCCGCTGCCGTTATGGCGCTCGACCTTGTCGTATTTTCCGGACTCTTTCGCGCGAGTGTAGGCGGCCCGAATCTCCGGGTTGGCGAACCCCTTCGCCACCTCGCGGTCGTGGTAGGCGTGGGCGAGTTCGTGCAGCGAGACGTTCGGCATCCGATCCGCCTCGGCCTCGAAAATCCTGATGTTGTGGAACTCGACCGCCTTCGCCATCGCGGGGTCGCGGCCGTTCTCGCGGAGCCACTCCGCTCCGGGGTGGTACTCGGCGAGAGGGCGAACGCCTGGGTACTCGGGGTTGAAATACAGCGGCACTTTTCGCAGCTTGGCCACGGCTTGCTTCGGCACAACTCTCGTGATCTCCGCCAGTTGCCTGTCGAGGATCTCAATGGCCTTCGCGGTGAGTTTCGGCTCGGTGGCGAGAAGCTCGCGGCTCACGTGCACGGTCCAGCCGCGAACGATCCGCGTTTCGTGGACGGCCTCGGGCGCGGGGGCGTGGGGCGCTTGAAGGTTGTCTTGCAGGTATCGCGTGATCGTGCCCCAGAGGTGCTGGTCCGTGTTCTTCCCTTCGTGGATCGAGTGGGACCGATTCGGGTACGGGAGTACGCTGAACCGCTTCCCCTTCGCCACGAGTTCGTCGATGAGGCATTCGGTCCCCTGGTAGTGGCAGTTGTCGTCGCCGGTGCCGTGAATGAGCAGCAGATTGCCGCGTAACTTGCGGGCGTGCGTGAGCGGCGACCCGTCCCGGTACCCGGCCGCGTTTTCGGTCGGCAGCCCCATGTATCGTTCTTGGTAGATCGTGTCGTAGAGCCGCTGGTCGGCGACGGGGGCGACCGCGATCGCAGTGCGGTACAGCTCCGGGTACCGGAACAGGGCGTTGAGGCTCATGCTGCCGCCGCCGCTCCAGCCCCAGACGCCGACCCGCGTCGGATCGACCGCGGGGTAGCGTTTGAGTAACTCGCCGACCGCCTTCGCCTGCTCGTGCGAGGCGAGGGTGCCGATTCTGCGGTGGACGGACTTTCGCCAGGCGCGGCCCCGCGGCGAGTTCGTCCCGCTATTGTCGACGCTCGCCACGACGAACCCCTGCTGGGCGAGCATCCAGTGCCACAGCCCCTGCGGGCCGGGCCACGCATCGCGGACGGTCTGACCGTGCGGCTCGCCGTACACGTGCATCAGCAGCGGCAGGCGGGCGGGCGGGTTGCCCTTCGGCGGCTGCATGATCCAGCCGTCCAGCGTCACGTTGTTACCGATGTCCACGCGCAGAAACTCCACCTTCGGTCGTATCACGGCCGCGAGTTTGTCGCGCAGTTTCCCGTTGTCGGTCAGGGTGCGGACGACCAAGCCGTCACTGAGCCGGACGAGTTCCGCCACGGGCGGTGTTGCGATGTTCGACCAGGTGTGGACCGCCCACCGGGCGTCCGGCGAGATGTCGTGGTCGTGCGAGCCGGGCCGAGTCGCGGGCGAAAGCTGCTCGCTGGTACTCCCGTCGAGCTTCGCGCGGAAGAGGTGGCGCTGGGTCGCGTCCGCCGGCGAGGCCGAGTAGTAGAGCCAGCCGCCGGCCCCGTCGACTGCGTCCACTCCGATGATGTCGAACTCGCCCTTCGTGACCGGCGTTGGCGGCGAGCCGTCGAGAGTCGCGCGGTAGGCCTGCCGCCAGCCCGAGCGTTCGCTCACCCAGAGGAAGCTCTTCCCGCCGTCCAGCCAGCGCACCGGGTTGTCGTTCTCCAGCCAGGCCGCGTCGCTCTCGGTCATGACTTTGCGGGCCGCGCCGCTCTTGGGGTCTACTAGCCACACGCGGAGTTCCGTCTGGAGGCGGTCGAACTGCTGGGCCAGAATCGCGGACCCGTCGGGGGTCCACTCCGCGCGTGGCAAGTAGTGCTCGCGCGGGTCGCCGGGGATGCCGAGCCAGCGGACCGCGCCGCCGCCCGCCGGGACGACGCCCAGCCGGGCGGCCGAGTTCCTCTCGCCGGCCTTCGGGTACGCGAACGAGGTAATCTGCGGCGAGTTGCTGGCGACGGCGTTGACGAGGTGAAACTCCGGGACGCCGGAGGTGTCGAACTGCCAGAAGAGGACGCTCCGGCCGTCGGGACTCCAGCGGAAGCAGTCGCGCAGATCGAGTTCCTCTTCGTTGACCCAATCGCCGGTGCCGTTGACGAGCGTCTTCGAGCCGTCGGTCGTCAGTGCCGAGATGGCGAGGCTCTGCAAATCCTGCACGTACAGGTTGTTCTCGCGCACGTAGGCCACACGCGAGCCGTCCGGCGAGAACTTCGCGAACATCAGTGTGGACTCGAAAGCCTCGCCGCCGAGTTTCCGGAGTTCGCCGGTCGCCACGTCGAGCAGCCAGTAGTCGCCGCGCGTGTTGCGGCGCCAGACTTTTTTGCCGTTCGTGTAAATCAGCAACCGCGTTTCGTCGGGGGAGAACTCATACCCCTCGACGCTCAGCGGCTCTTTCGCGCTCTTGGGGACGAATGCGCCCGCGGGAACCTGGACTGCTTTCTTCCCCGTCGCGGGATCGTGTCGGACCAAATCGGCACCCTTCCCGGTCGGCAACTTGTCGAGCGTGGTGTACGTCGGTGACCGCTTGCTCCAGCGCATCTCGGGGGCGGACTCGGCGTCGAATTCGCGCGCGCCGAATAGGCGATCGACCGTG
>CAXTPM010000007.1:23221-23443 GCA_964245865.1 uncultured Fimbriiglobus sp.
GGAGGTCTTGGGCGCGGAGCGCGCCGCCCGTGCCGAGTAGTAACAGTAGGCAGAGTGACCACACGGTCGGGGTGACGCGGCGCACGGGGCCTCCTTCGAGGGGTGTTTCAAGAAGTATAATCCGTGCCGGTCACGACACCTCGACGACGCGCGGGCCGAGGGCATCGAAGAGCGGCGTGATCCCCAACCCAGGGTCCGTCGAGGCCCGCATGAACCCGTTCT
>CAXTPM010000008.1:0-3015 GCA_964245865.1 uncultured Fimbriiglobus sp.
TCCCGGCACTCGTGCAGTTCTACCTGACCCCCGCGAGCGACCCAGGGCAGGTGCCACCGCCGACTCGGTTCTTCGGGCACTACATGCAGGCGCCCACCGAAACCGAGTTGAACGCGCTCAACCGCGACGGCGAGAAGTTGCGGATCGACCTGGGGTGGGTCTACACGGTCGTCGCGGGCGTCCTGAACATTCTGGTGATCTACGACGCGGTGGCCGGCCCGGCGGTCAGACGCCGGCCCAAGGTCGCCGAAGTGGCGGCAGCCGTGCCCGCGACGGCTCCCCAACAAGTGGAAGGGGTGGCGTGATGGCACTCTTAGGCGTGAGTCTGTACGTCGATCTGCCGATCCTGCTCGGCGTGTTTAGCCTCGTTTACAGCGCCACCCGGCACGACGACTGGCCGAGCATCGCCCGCGAAACCCTGGGGTGGATCGTCCGCGTCGGCGGCTTCCTATTGGTGGTCGGCATCGGGCTGTTCGTGGCGTCGAGTGCCCCGGACCTGCTCGCGCGCCTCGGCTTCTGGCCGACGCTCGCGGCGGGAATCACGATTGCCGCGGCGTGCGTCGGGCTGTTCGCGCTGGTCGCCCGGCGCACCGGTTCGCAGTCGGCGTAAAATTACGCCGAGACTTTTGGGGGTTGCCATGACTGCCGCCGCTCGGGAATTAGTCGCCGCGTTCGAGTTGACGGCTGTCGGCACGCCCCAGACCCAGGGCAACGTTCTGGGCTAAATGCCGCCAGCCTTACAGGCTGGAACTGCCACCCCGCTCCGGCCTCGCACCCTAGTAGGGGTGCCGGCATTTAGCCCAGAACGTTGCCCTGGGTTCTCGTCTTGGCGCCCATGCAGTTGCCCTGCCCCGTTCGCGCGTATGATGCTCCGTCTCTACGTATGACCCCCCCGTCCCCCACCCCGCCCGTGCGAGCCAAGTCGCCGATGTCCCACGCGGTGAGTTGCCCGAGTTGTGGCCGAGCGAGTCGGGTTTTGCCCGAGGGGCTGGGCCGCGCGGTGGCCTGCCCGCACTGCGGCAAGCCGTTCATCGCCGGCATTGCCCCGGCCGAGCGGCGGCGAGCGAACCCCGTGACGGCACCGCCCGAGCGGCGCGCCGACGGCATCCCCGTGGTGGGGCGTGTGCGGCGCGACGAGTACGACGGCGATCCAGCGCGAGTCGATCCGTTCGAACCCGCGCCGCCGGTCGAGGAGCGCTCGCTGGCGGTGGTCGGTCTTGCGCTGGTCCCCTTGGGCATCCCGCTGTTCTGGCTAGTCGCCACGCTGGCCACGGGGCGCACGGCCATCTTCTCGTATGCGGTGCCGGTGTCGCTCGCTCTCGGGCTGGTGGGCCTGGGGCTGGGCGTCTGCTACGCCGGGCGCTTCAGCACCGGGCTGCGGGTGCGGGCGGTGGTGGCCCTCATTCTCGTCGGCTACGCGGCGGCGGCGCTGGCGTACTTCACCCGGCCCGAGTGGGTGGTGGCGATGCGGCGGCAATTCCCGGCCGGCGGGAGGTGGGTCGAGACGACCGCCCGCGACGGCGCGTACAAAATCCAGTTCCCGCCGGGGGTGCGGACCAACACCAAGTCGAGTCCGCTCGCCGACTGGCCGCTGGCGGGGTCGGAAGTTGCGCCCCCCGGCGGCAAGGGCGATGTCTTCTGGGGCGACCGCTACACCGCGGCGCACGGTACCACCCCGGCCGACATTTTCATCAACCGCCGCGGCGACGACGAGTGGTTCGCCGCGGCCCGCGCGGCCCTCGTGGACGCCTGCGGCGGCGAAGTCACCGACGAGCGTGCCTTCACCCTCGTTCAACTCCCCGAAGAACTCCCGGCGCGGGAGTACCGCGTGCGATTGGGCAACGGCACGACGCACCGGGTGGTCCGCATCATTCGCAACCGGCGGCAGGCGTACTACTTGGCGGTGGAGGGCGAGTTCCTGCTGACGAACCTATCGGAAGTGGCGAAACTCCGCGACGTGCGGCGCTACTTCGAATCGTTCCAACTCCTGCCCAAGGGGGGCAACTAGCCGATGGCGATGCCCGTGCGCGCACTCCCCGTGGTGCAGAACTGGGACTGCCACGGCTGCGGCGACTGCTGCCGGCACTACTCGGTGCGCGCCACGCCCTCCGAGGCCGCGCGCATCGAGTCCCAAGGCTGGGGCTTCGCCGGGGTGGAGCCCGACGGCCGCGGCGGGCTGGAACTCGCGCACCGGGCGAACGGCGACTGCGTGTTTCTCGGCGAGGGCAACCGCTGCCAGATTCACGCGAAGTTCGGCGCCGCCGCGAAACCACTCGCCTGCCGGATGTACCCGTTTACGCTAGTCCCCGCGGGCGACCACTGGCGCGTGAGTGTGCGGATGGCGTGCCCGGCCGCGTGCGCGAACCAGGGGGCACCGCTGCAATCCCGCGCCGTGGAACTGGCCGCGCTGGGCCGCGAGTTGGAGGCCGACACCCCGGCGGCGGGGGCGAGTCGGCCCACTCCGGACCTGCGCCCCGGCCAGGCCGTCTCGTGGCCGGACTTGCTGCGCGTCAACGACGCGCTGCTGGGCCTCGTCCTCGACCCGCGCATCCCCGTCGAGCGCCGGCTGCGGCAAATCCTCGCGCTTGCGGCGGTCTGCCGAAAGGCCCGATTCGATTCACTGAGTGGCAAGCGGCTGACCGAGTTTCTGGAAGTCGTCCGCCAGGCCGCGTGCGAGGACGTGCCGGCCGACCCGAGTGCGGTGCCCGCGCCGTCGTGGCTGGGGCGCGTGCTGTTCCGCCAGTTCGCCGCCGTGTATAGCCGCCAGGACCACGGCGCGGAGGTCGGCGTCGCCCGCCACGGCCGCTGGACCCGCTTCAAGGCCGCGTGGCGCTTCGCCGTGGGGCAGGGGGCCGTCCCCGCGCTGCACTCCAAAATCGCCGTGGTCGAGTTCCGCGACGCCGAAGAGCCGTGGGGCGGATTGCCCGCCGAGTCCGAGGAACTGCTGGCACGCTTCTACTTCGTGAAGCTCAACAGCCTCCAGTTCTCCGGCCCCCTCTACCACGGCCGGGCGTA
>CAXTPM010000008.1:3025-4730 GCA_964245865.1 uncultured Fimbriiglobus sp.
TGTCGATGCCCTGGTGCTGACGTACCCCGTGATTCGCTGGCTGGCGCGCGTGCTGCACCGCTCCGGGATGTCGAAGCCCGAGGCCGTCACCGCCGCGGTGCGTCAGGTGGACGACCACTACGGCTTCAACCCGCTGTTGGGCACCGCACGGCAGCACTGGGCGGTAGACCGGCTCGCCGAGCGCGGCGAGTTGGCGCGGCTGGTGGCGCACTACGGGCGGTGAGACGGAAGCGCGGCGTTCGGATCGCGGAGTGGAATACACCGCACGGGGGCTGAGGTCGCTTTCGCCGCCGGGTAAGATTACCCCACGTCAAGAACCGATACCACCCCCATCCCGGCTGTTGGCACCGCAGTTGCCGCCCCGACGCCCGCCCGAGTTCCCGACCCGTCCGCGAGTGCCGCCATGCGCCGAGCCAGGAAAATTGCCGCCATCGCCCTCGGGGTGGTCGTCGCGCTGGTCGCCGTCGCCTACTTCGGGTTGCAGGCGTACCTCGGCAGCCCGTCGCTGCGGCGAATGGTGTCCGAGCAGGCCTCGGCGAAACTCGGGGGCGAGGTCGTGATTACCGAACTGTCCAGTGGCGCCGGCTCGACGAAGGTGGGAGTCGAACTCGCCGGCGGTCAGCCCGAGCCACTTCTGAAGGGGGTCATCCGCCTCGACGCCACGCCGGTGGGGCTGGCACTCGGCCGCGCGGTGTCGGTCGTCACGGTGGAGGACGCGACCCTGACCTTGCACCTCGACGCGGACAACAAGATGAAGGACAAGTTCCCGCGCCCCAAGAAGGGGGGCGGGGGCAAGATTCCCGAGATTCGCATCGTGAGTTGTACCGCGCGCATTCTGCAGGACGGCAAGCCGCCGTTCGAGGCGCGGAACGTCGATGTCACTCTCGCCGACGACGGGGCGGGGAAACTCGTCATCACCGGCGCCGCCGCCGACCCCGAGTACGGCTCGTGGAAGGTGGCGGGGTTCTGGACTACCGACGGGCACGCCGGGGAGGTGCGGGCGGAAACCACCGCGCCGGTACACCTGACGCCGGGCAAGCTGAAGGCCATCCCGTTCGTGCCCAACGAGACGTGGGAGACGGCCGAACTGGAGGGCGATTCGCCGGTGCAGGTCGTGATCGCGTGCGCCCCTGGCGACCAGTGGAGTTGGCACGTCGAGTGCCAGCCGGCGGGCGCGCTCCTGGTGGTCAACCCCGTCGGCAACCTCGTGGTGACGAACACCTCGGGCAAGATCGCGGTCGATGGCCCGAAAGTCACGCTATCGGACGTGCGGGGCGAGACGGCGGGGGGCGAACTCAGGCTCGGCTCGGTGATGGACTTCGGCGCCACCCCATCACGGCTGCACTTCGACCTGGACGCCAAGGGGCTGGACATCAAAAAAGTGCCCGCGAAGTGGGGGCTGGCCAACCGGCTCGACTCCGGCACCCTCGAAGGCAAGGGGGCCGTGACCCTTCTCTTGAGCGGCGGCAAGGCGCGCCCGGCCGACGGGCAGGGGAAGGCGACCCTGAAGGGCAAACTCTTCGGCGGCGACGCGGAACTCGATGTCGTGCCGGAGTTGCGCGGCGACGAGTTGCAGTTCACCGCCCCGGCCGAGAAGCCGTCCGCGCCCCCCGAGGCACCGGCCCCCCGGCAGCCGGCGGCGCCGGGGGACTCGGCCGCGGCGGGGTTCGCCATGGCGAGTGCGCCTGCGGTGAGACCGGCGACG
>CAXTPM010000008.1:4740-23405 GCA_964245865.1 uncultured Fimbriiglobus sp.
TGCCGATCCCCGCCGGGTCGGTGCGCTACGCCTCGGCGCGGCTGGAGGCCAACTGGCAGGCGCCGCCCGCCCCCCCCGCGCCGCCGGCCCCGGCACCCAACCCACCGACGCCGGGCGGCAAGCCCCAGGAAATCCAGTACTTGCGGGCGAACCTGAAGCTGCGCGATGTCGATCTCGTGGAACTCCTGGGCCGGGCGAAAGTGACGGTGCCGGTGAAACTCGCCGGCAAGGTGACGCTCGAAGTCGCGGTCGAGATTCCGACCTCGAACACCGGCTCGGTGCGCGCCTACCGCGCCACGGGATCGGTCACGGTCCCCACCCTACAAATCGAGGGGCTGACGCTCAACGCCCTCACCGCGGATGTCAACCTGCGCGACGGGGTGCTGAACCTGAGCAAGTTCGGCGGGTCGTTCCCAGGCACCGATGTCGGCGGCAAGCTGGCGGGGTTCCTGGGCACCGCGCGCTTCGGCATCGACCCGCGCACCGACCTCACCGCGAACTTGAAACTCGACCGCGTGCCACTCTCGCAGGTGTTCGCCGCGATTCCGGGACTCGCGGGGAAGGCCGAGGGCGGGGTGTCGGGGGCGTTCGACCTCACCATCCCCGGCAACGCGCTCGGTGACCTCAAGGGCTACGTCGCCAACGGGAACCTCACCTCCGAGAGCCTCACCGCGTTCGGGCAGAAGGCCACCGGCGTCGCGGTGCAACTCGCGCTCGCCAACGGGGTGGCGAGTCTGACGCAGGCCAAGGCGGCGCTCTACGAGGGCTTCGTCGATGGCCGCGCGAACCTGCCGGTGGCGGGGGCGCGCGGCGGGGACTTCGACGTGGCGTTCAAGGGACTCGACGCGGGGGCGCTCACCAAGGCCATCCCCGACTCGTCGGTGCGGGTCGAGGGCAAGGTGGCGGGGAGCTTCAAGGGGACGCTGCCGAGCGCGGCGAACTTCGAGGCGACCAAAATCGTCGGCAACCTCGATCTCGACGCGCCGAACCTGGTGGTGCAGGGCGTGCCGGCGCAGAAGCTCAAGGGAGTCGTGGGGTACAAGCCGGGGGCGATCCGCTACGACCTCAAGGGCGAGGCGTTCGGCGGCACGTTCGATGTCGAGGGGGACTACCCACTCGGCACGGCTCCCAAGGGGCCGGCCCCGGCCAAGCAGGCGGGGGGGACCATCCGCATCGAGAACGTCCGGCTCGTCCGGCTGTCGAAAGACCTCCGCCTCGAAAGTTTAGCGCCGCTGCGCGGGCGGTTCCGCCTGAGCCTGGACTACACCTTCGACGCCGAGGGCAACCCGGTCGGCACGGGGCAGGTCGAGCTGCGCGAACTCGGCTACGGCAAGCGCTCGACGAACTCGGCACTCTCTAGCCCGATCCGCCTCACGGCCGAGGGGCTGGACCTCACCGCGCTCGGCGGGCAGTTCGCGGGGGGAACATTCCGCGGGCGGGTGGAGTACGGCTTCAACCGGGGGCAGCGGCGCTCGGCGAGTGTGACGCTCGACAACGCCGACGCGGCCGAACTGCTGCGCCCGCTGGGCTTCACCCAGGTGGAGGGCCGCGTCTCGGCGACCGTGCGCAGCCGGCTGGGGCCGGAGATTCGCGGCGGCGGTACGGTGGTCGCCACGCGCGCGAAACTCGGCGGCGTCGAGGTGAGCGACTTGCGCGTCCCCCTCACCTGGAGTGGCGCGGCGAGCGGCGGGCTGCAACTGGTGGTGCGCGACGCCTCCGGCACCGTGGCCACGGGGCGGGTGACGGGGCGGGCGGACGTGACCTACCGCGACGCGGCCAGGGTCGAGGCCCGCGCGGAGTTCGTGGACGTGAGCATCGCCGCGCTGGCCAGTTCGTTCGGCTCCAACAGCTACGGCGTGGGCCGCGCCACGGGGCGCCTCGACCTCAGCGGTGGCCAGGTGCGCAGCGTCAACGACCTCAACGGCAACCTGACCGCACGGTTCGGCGAGACGACTGCGACCGAACTGCCGTTCATCGGCGGGGCGGCGAACCTGTTCACGAACCCGCGCGGGCTGACACGCTTCGACCGCGGGAGCCTCACCGCGCGCCTGGGCGGCGGGCTGGTGCGCGTCCAAAGCCTCAGCCTCGCGGGGTCGAGCGCGCAGTTGCACGCCGAGGGGACGATCGGCGTGACCACGGGGCGCCTCGACCTCGACGTGGTGTACAACACCGGCAGCGTCGGCCCCAACATCCCGCTGTTGCGCTTGGTCGCGCGGAACATCCCCGCCATCGGCCCGATCCCCGTGGGGCTGATCGTGCGCGTGAGCGAGGCACTTTCCAACCGCGTGGTGCGTGTCGCGGTGGGGGGGACCACCAGCAGCCCGAGTTACAGCGTCAACGCCACGCGCCTGCTCACCGAAAACGCGGTGCGCTTCTTCGCCACGCAGTACGTGCCGGGACTGGGCACAGAGCCGTAACTGCCGCGCGGATTGCGGCCTACCCCGTCAAGCCATCTCGCCCGCGTAGCCGATACGACAGGCACGGGCGCCCCATCCGGGACCAGCGGCGCCACCCACCGGAGGGGCCACCGATGCCCTCGCCTCGCCGCCTCGCCGCACTGCTGTTGGTCGTACCCAGTTTGAGTAGCGTGGGGTGCAGCACCATCGCCAGCACGCTGGGCTTCAGCCCGCCGATCCACAAGCTGACCGCGCCGGCCGAGGCGTTCCGCGTGGCGAATGCGTCGCCGGCGCCCCTGCCCAAAGAACTGGCGAAGTCGGTGCTCCCCGCGTACATCATCGAGCCGGGCGACACGCTGGTGGTGGAGCCGACCGAACTCGACACGCCGATCCGCCTGCCGGGGAGCCAGCCGGTGCTGCCCGACGGCACCATCGACCTGGGCCGCTACGGCCGGCCGGTGGTCGCGGGCAAGACCGTGCCGGAGATCGAGGCCGAGGCGCGCAAACTCATCGACGCGCAGATCGCCAGGGACGCGAAGGACGCCAAGGAGCCGAAGGACGCCGCGAAGGAGCCGAGGGAGCGCGGCCCCGGCACGGTGAATGTGCGCCTGGTGGGCCGCGAGAGCAAGGTGTTCTACGTGCTCGGCGAAGTCAACTCGCCCAGGGCGTACCCCCTGAGTGGCCGCGAAACGGTCCTCGACGGCATCCTCGTGGCCGGCGGCATCACGCGCCAGGCCGAGGTGACCAAGATCATCCTCAGCCGGCCGACCAAGCCCGAGGGGTGCCGGGTGGTGCTACCCGTTTGTTATCTGAACATCGTGCAACTCGGCGACACGAGCACCAACTACCAGTTGCAGCCCGGCGACCGCATCTACGTGCCGAGCCAGAACCCGCTCGACGACTTCAACCTGAAGGCGCTGTTCGGCCACAAAAAGAAAGACGAGTGCGGCCCGTGCAAAGACCCGCAGGCCAACTGCGGCGTCCCCGGCGGCTGCGGCACCGGCGGGCCGGCCGGCGACGTGCTCTCGCCGCCGCTACCGATCCAGCCGAGCGCCACGCCTACGCCGGTCGCCGCCCCGGCCCCGATGCCGAGCGCGGTGCCCGCGCCGACGCCGCTGGGGGCGCCGGTGGGGGCGGGGCGCTAGTCCGCCGGGTGGGTGCGGCGGTATAGGAAGAAGCCGAGTGCTAGGGCGACGAGCAGCGCGGCAGCGCC
Source organism: uncultured Fimbriiglobus sp. (assembly GCA_964245865.1). Taxonomy (GTDB): domain Bacteria; phylum Planctomycetota; class Planctomycetia; order Gemmatales; family Gemmataceae; genus Fimbriiglobus. Next base: position 8,350 of record CAXTPM010000008.1, read on the forward strand.
GGCGGCATACAGCCAGGTGGCCGCAGCCGACTCGCGCGGCTGCTGCGGCTTCACCACCGCCGACTCCGGGCGCGGCTCGTGAGGGATTGGTTTGACGCCGAACTGCTTTTCGAGGTCGAGTTCGTCGGCGGTGGCCGTGTACTGGATGTACTCAGTGAAAACGGTTTCCTGAATCGGCTGCTTGACGCCGGCCGGCGTCTCGTAGTATGTGTCATGCCTTTCGGGCAAACGTTTGCCACCAACCGTGCGGTATGTCGTCCGGCTGATCTGCTTACTGTCGCCAATCTGCATCGTATCTTGATTCGGCGAGCGTAACATTTCGGAGTAGAGGAATTGGTAGGTTTTTCGGTCGATGTAAACGGTTTGGGCCGAAGCTCCATTGCGCTTGAGATCGAACTTGATGGCAGGAATACCCTCAAAGTTCGTGTCTGTTACACCCGACAAATCTGTAGGCTTAATGTTACTGAACTGGTATATTTGGGACGAAATCGCGCTAAATCCATGAAATCGACTCGCGTAGTTCTTAGGATCAATCCAGTCGATATATTGATTTGTGAGCTTGTATGCCGACGAGTTGAAGTCCTTGCCGAGCCGATACGCAGACTCACAGTTGAGGAACACTGCAGTTTGTTCTGTGTCGCCAGTCGGCCCCTTGGCAAGTCCCTTACTGAACCACGTTTGGTCGCCCTGAATCGCGGTTTTGCTAATCGAGAAGAAATAGTCGGGCTTGTACTTTGCACTCTCCCAGGTCTTCGTCGTAGAAACCACTTTGTATCCACACACGTGATCTGCGACCAACGCCTTGACCTTATCAAAATAGTCGGAAACCACACTCACTTTCGTTAGCTCGTATGGAACGGGAGGTTCGGCAGCGGCAGTGTGGCGAGCCTGAAGCGCGGCGAGGGTGAAACCAACCACGAGCTGAGAAATCAGTTTCATCTTCGCCTGCCACAGAGTAGAAGAGGTTTATTCCAAGTATTGCTACTGCCGTTTATTGTTTGCACCCGCAATTGGCGTAGCAGGGACTCCCCATGATCTTCGTGGAACCCTGGTTCACTTGATAGGTTTTGCAGGTGCTGCTTGAATTCGAGTTCGGACAGTTCACGCCGTTGCTCTCGTTGGAGCAAATGCCGTTTGCGGACTCGGGCGGGTCGTAGGCCGCGCAAATTGCTTCCTGGTCTTCGATAAAAGGTGAGCACGAGGCGTCCGGGTTCATCTCGACATAGGTAGGTGCTGAGTCGCAGATCGCCTTGCACTTCGAGTCGATCAACTTGGTGAAACACGTCCCGTGGTTGTTCCCCTGCGTCGGAGGCTGAGGGTAGTAGTCTTTGCAGCCACCGTCTTTCACTAGCGTTTGCCCAGCCCAGTAGCCCCAGTCGCTTCTGCACTTAAAACATGCGGTCACGGTGGTCGCCTGCGCCACCACCCCCGCGATCATCAGCAGCGCCAGTCCCAGCCCCGCCAGGGCCGGCACCAGCTTCGACATCCACGCATTGCTCCGCATCGTCGCTCCTCCTGAAGTGACTCGCCGAACAGACACACCGTCACCGCCGCCGGCCTACTGGGCCACGCGGACGTACCCGACTAGCTCGAACGTCGCCGAGCCGGCCGATGTTTTGACTTCGCCTTTGCGGCGGAATAGTCCTGGGGTTTTGGGCGTGCGCACTGTCACGCCGATCCGCTCGGCACTCCCCGGCGGCACTGTGCGTGGCAGGTCATGGAACTCGGCGCAACGGCAGCGCGTGGTGATGAGGGCGACTTGGAACTCGGTGTCGGTGAGGTTCGCCACTTCGAGTTCGCCGGCGGCGTCGGACTCCGGCGGCACGGTGCCGACGTGGACGGTCGGGTTCGCCACCGTCACCGGAAGCCCGGCGGCAGTCGCAATCCCGGCCTGCACCGAGCCGTAACGGACAGTCGCAACGCTCGCCGCGCCGCCGACCACGGCGAGCATGACGCCGAGTAGGATCGCGGCACTCCCCGCCGTGCCGTCGAGCGTCGGCCAGCCCTGCCAGTCCGGCCGGCCGCGCAAAAGCAGGGCCGTGACGCAGACATCCAGCACGAACGTGAAGTAGGGCGGGACTTTGACCGCGCCGAAGCAGCCGCACTCGGTCTTGCCGACGCCGAGTTGCGTGAACGTCACGAGGCTAAAGGTTGCGAACGCGGCGAGGGCGAGTGCCCAACTGCCGAAGCGCCAGCGACCACTCAGTAGCCAAGCCGCCGCGGGGAGTTCCAGCACCGGCAGAGCACTAACGAGCCAGCCCGGCAGCAGGACGGGGAACTCGTCCGCATCGGACCCCTCCCCCTGATGTTAGCTTGAGCGTGCTGGCGATGAGCAGCACGCCGCCGGCCGCGCGGCGGGCGACGACGGAGAGTGTATTGTAGGACGTGAGCATGGACGGACCCGACCGGAAGGGAGAGGGAGGTCGTTCCAACACTACCGATGGTAATCGGGCAGGCGTCAAGTTGCAATTGGGGAACTGGAAGATTTTACAAAAATACCGTGATCATCACAAACGCCGAGGGGCGGCGCCCCATGCGGGTTCCCCCGCCCGAAGCGCCGCCCCGACTCGTTGTCATTCCCTACCGGCAAACCGCCTTCGCCCGCTTCTCGGCCCGCTCGTCGCCGACGTTTGGCAGCTCGAAGTCGGTGAACCCGGCCTCGACCAGCACGTCGCGCAGCCGGTCGCGGGCCACGAACAGCCGGCGCTTGATGGTGCCGACCGGGGCGCCGTTGGCCTCGGCCATCTCTTTGATCGACTGCCCGCCGAGGTAGAACGCCTCCAGCGTGGCGCGATCCGATGGCTTCAGCCGCGTCACCGCCTCGCGCAGCAACTCGACTTGGTCCATGGCTTCGAGGGCGTCCGACGGCTCGGCCTCGTGGCCGACCACTTGGCTGAGGATTTCTGGGTCGGTGCCGTAGGCGACCTTCCGCCGGGTGAGGCGGTTGACGGCCATGCGGGCCACGATCCGCCGCAGCCAGCCGGCGAAGCACCGGGCCTCGCGGAGTTGCGGCAACTTCCGAAAGGCGTGCGCGAACACGTCTTGGGTGAGGTCTTGCGCCTCCGCGTAGTTCCGAACGCGCACCATGGCGAGCGCGTGGACGGTTCCGTGGAAGCGCGTCACCAGTTCGCCGAAGGCGTCGCGGTCGCCGGTCTTGGCCTTGTCAACGAGAACCGTAATTTCGTCCCAGCTCATGTGCGTACCTATGCCCGATCCTCGCCGGCGTGCGGTGAAGCGAGGGCGGTGTCGGCCCGAAGGTGGCAAGTGCCGGCCCGCCCCGGATCAGAGGCGTGGGGGGGCCGGACAGCAGTGCCGGGGCACAACAAAGCCTCGGTGGCGGCTGCGAAAAGCACTGGCAGGCGGGTCGGCCGTCGGGGCGAGCCGGCGCGGGTCGGGCGAGTCCCCATTCAGAATGGGGGCGGACCCGGCGCGCCATGACCCCTCGGGGCGTGTCCGTCTGCGGCGGCGCTTTTCGGGCGCAGCGGCCAAGTCGTTTCAGGTGGTGCGGTGGCGTCCGAATCCCAGGGACTTCACCCGCCGACGCGATTCCTTAACCCGGCTTGATGGCGGGGGTCGGCCCCATTCCCATCACTCGGGGTTGCGTTCGCGGTTGCCACTGTCGGCAACGCAAACGAGGTCGCGCGGGCGAGGTCGGCGGAGATCGTGCGGGCCATGGGTTTGAGTGTCGTCTGTTCCATGGTGATCTCCTGTCGGGATAGCTGGTGCGTGAGCCATCCGGGGATCGGGCAGGGTTGATATCCCTGCGTTGGCGAGGCGCCCCGGCCGGCCGAAACCTCGGTGTTCGCCAGAGCGCGCACGCCGCCGTTGCCGTTGCCGACGAGGCGAACGCAAGCGGGGAGAATCGCGGCCACGGCGGACAACCGGGTAAACATGGCGGGCCTGGGGGCTAAGTGTGAAACGTAATCGCGAGCATTCGGCACATCAACTCTAGCGGGCCTTCGCACGCCTGTCACGCAGATTTTGACGCAATCTTGACGCGGCAGCCGACGAACGGGCGAAGCGGCTGGCTTCGCGGGGGGACTGACACAGCGGGTGCGGGGGAGGTTCGCGCGAAATGTCGAGGGTGCGGACTTCGTGGGAGAGGGCGTCAGTCATCTACGTCCCACACGGCGATGCGCCCGTCGGCCGTGCCCGCCGCCATCGTCAGCCCGTCTGGCGAGAGTGCCATCGCCATTAACCCGCCGAGGCCGAAGTCGAGCGCGCGGACTTGCCGGCCGGTGGCGCGGTCGAACACCCGGTGCGTGCCGTCGCTGGACACCGTGCGGACGAGTCGGCCGTCGGGGCTGAAGCCGACGCCCCATACGGCTTGCTTATGGCCCACGAGTACGAGCGGCGGACGCTCCGTGGCGAACTCCCAAAGTGTCACTTTCGTTCCGTGGGCAAGTGCCAGCGTACCGGAGTCCGGCGCGAAGGCGAGCGGGCCGTTGTGTGGGGATTTAGAGGGATGACCGCAGGCGAACTTTGCCGCGCCGTTGCCGTCCCAGACGGCCGCGCCGTGCCGGCCGTTCGACGCCACCCACTCCCCAGCAGACGATACGACCACGCGGCTGGCCCTCGGCTTCTTGCGCCGATCCACCATCCGCGTCAGGTCGAGCGTGCCGAGGCGGGGCGAGGCCCAGTCTCGCAGGCGTCGCAGTTGGTTGGCGTGCGCTAGCCACAGGTCAGGCGTCGCGGCAGGATCGCCGCACGGCGTCGGGGCGAACGCGACGGCGGAGAGGGATTCTTCGACTAGGTCGCCGAACATCCACTCACCCAACCCGCCGTCCCACTGGGCGATACCGAGTTGCCCCGCCTGTTGGGAGTACGAGTGCGAGTAGCCGACCGCGAGGAAGCGCGAGTCGGGGCTGAACGCGACGCAGACCGGCCGGGGCGGGCCGTCGGACCCCGGCGGTTGGAGCCAAACCGGCGGCGCGACATCGCCGAGTCTCCCGCCGCCGTGCGCCTCCCACAAGGCGAGACTCGATTCCGAACGCGGGCGCGCGGCGATGTCGCGCCCTGCGCCGCTCACCAGCGCCCGGCCGTCGGGGCTAAACGCCAGCACGTCGGCCCGACTCGCGTGCGCCTGCCAAACTCGCACCGTGCGTTTCTCACACTCGTGGACTGATGAACGCCGACTACGCCCTCGCCAGCAGCGCAGCGTACCCCTCGAACTCGTTCTTCCAGTCGCCGTACACCGCCGCCAGCCCACAGGCCACGCAGCGGCAGCCGACGTACAGCCACTTCACGTCGTCGCTCTCGGCGTAGAGGGCCACGCCGACCGTGATCTCGAACGACTCGCCGCCGCACGGGCAGGCGCACTCTTCGACCTCACAGTCGTCGAGGTACGCGGCACTGTCGCCGATGGGGTGGCCGTCGGCATTGCACTCGTCGCACACGCGGACGGCCACGCCCGCGTCGCCGTCGAGCAGCAGGCCGAACGCCTTGCCGCCGCAGGTGCACACGCAGTCGGCGAACTGTTCGGCGACGTACCCCACCTCGCGGCTGTACCGGACGATCTCGGCGCGCAAGTCGGCGTGGTCGTCGCCGTACCGCCACTTGCCGCGCTTGCGTATCGCCATAATTTGCCCCTCGGTACTCGCCGTCGTCCGCTCCGCGATCCCGATCCGAGTTCCGCACTCAGCCCACGTCCCACACCACCACCCGCCCCGCCTCGCCGCCCGCCGCCACTGTGAGGCTATCCGGCGCGAATGCGACGCCGTGCAGGGGGCCGATGCCCGCGTCGTAGCGCTCGCCGGCGTCGCCGGCTTCGCAGCGTCCGAAGGCTAGCTCTCCCGAAGTCGTGGCGACCGCGACGAGTTCGCCGTCGGGGCTGAGGGCCGCACTCGCAGTCGCCCACTCCGGCGGACCCCAGCGCGCCACTTCGCCCTCGCGCACCGTGAACAGCCCGGCGGTGGTGCGGACGAGCAGGCGGTCCCAGCGCGGCGACGGGCCGAAGGCGATCGACTCGACCGCGCCGGGCAGCGTCACCAGTTTGCGCTTCGCCGTCTCGCGGCTCAGGTCGAGTTGCCAGAGTGCGCCGGTGCTCGTGCCCACCACCAGAGTCTGCCCGCGCGGGTCGGCCTCGAGAGCGGTCGTGAGTTCGCCCGCCGCCCAGTCGCGCGGGTGGTCGAAGTGCGGGCGCTCCCAATTCGCGAGTTCGCCGTCGCCCTCGAACACCCCGCCGAGTTCGTAGACCCGCACCCACGGCTCGGTTCGGTCGGGTTCGGCGAGCGCGGTGAACAGTGCGTTCCCGTCGGGGGCGAACGCGGCGGCGGCGAACGGCTTCAGCTCGTCGGGGCTGTCGAGCCACCACTCCGGCTCGCCGTCGCTCCAGGTGTCGATGAGCGCCAGACTCGGCACCCCCGTGGCGCTCAGTGCCGGCACCAGTGCGAGTTCCAAGTCGAGGCTCCACACCGGGTCAATGGCCCCCTCGTCGGCGGTGAACCCGCTGAACTCGTTCGGGGCGACTTCGCCCAGCGGCTTGTCACGCGCCAGGTCGTAGCGGGCCGGGTCGCGCAGGCCGTCGGGTTCGCCGAGGGCGGCGCCGAGCTTGGTCCCCTTGGAGTCAAAGCGCAGGTTGCGCACCCAGTCGCCGGGGCCGGTGCGGCCGGGGTCGAACAGCAGCACTCGCATCGCCGCGCCGCCCTCACCCGCAGGGGAAAGTCCTAAGCTAGCATGGTAGGCGCCTTGCGAGCCGGAGTCGGACATGCCCGCGCGAATCCTGGTGTGCCCGCCGGACTTCTACGGCATCGAGTACCAGATCAACCCGTGGATGCGCCCCCACACCGTTGAAGGCGGGGCCGACCGCAACCTCGCCGAGCGGCAGTGGCACGCCCTCGTCGCGGCCGTATTATCGGCCGGCGCGACCGTCGAGCGCCTGGAACCGGTGAAGGGGTTGCCCGATCTCGTGTTCACCGCCAACGCGGGCCTCGTGTTCCGCAACCGCTTCCTGAGCAGTCGCTTCCGGCACACCGAGCGCGCCGCCGAGTCGCCGGTGTTCGACGCCTGGATGGCGGATCACGGCTACGAAGTCGAGCACCTGCCGCCCGACCACTACCACGAGGGCGCCGGCGACGCCCTCTTCTGCGGCGACACCCTGTGGGCCGGGTACCGCACGCGCTCGGACGCCCGCTCGCACCAGTGGGTCGCCCAACACTTAGGCGTGCGCTGCCTGCCGGTGGAACTGGTGAACGCCCACTTCTACCACCTCGACACCTGCTTCTGCCCGCTCGCGCCCGACGCCGCGCTCTACTACCCCGGCGCGTTCGACCGCTACGGCCTCGCGGCCTTGCGCTCGCACATCCCCAACCTGATCGAAGTCCCCGAGGCCGACGCCCACCGCTTCGGCTGCAACGCGGTCGTCCTCGGCCGCACGGTGATCCACAACGCCGAGTGCCACGCGCTGGCCGCGTCCCTCGCCGCCCACGGCTACGAGTCGGTGCCGGTGGAGTTGGGTGAGTTCCTGAAAGCCGGCGGCAGCGCGAAGTGCCTGACCCTGCGGCTGGACGGCGAAGAGGCGGCGGGGTGGCGGGACCGCTAACTGCGCTCGGTGGCCAGCGGAAGACGCGCGTCTGGTCCCGCAGGCACGATTGCTGGAGTTGGAACGTCTCGACGCCGGTGGCGTTGGTCGCCGCGATATTAAGCGATAACTCGGGGTACAAGCAGGGCGCGTGGCGTCCGTACGGATTCGGGATCGTCAGTCGAACTTTGGCGAGTGTGAAAGCGCTGCCGCCTTAGCGGTCGATGCGGTCGCACGGCAGGAAGTGCCAGACCGTCGGTAGGCGATTCGCCGCAGCACTCGCCCGGTGCCGACCTTCTTACGCCGCCTCGCTCTGCGCCTGGCTCGGCCGCTCGAACAGCTTGCCCGCCGGAGGGGGCATCCGGTTCGGGCCGACCGCGCCGTCGGGGGTGCCCTCCCACTGGTGGGCGCGCACGCAGTCGAGCACCCGGTGGGCGAGGGCGAGGGCATCGCGGCCGGCCTCGCCTGTAACGCGGGGGGTGGCGCCGCTGCGCACGCAGTCCACGAAGTGCCGCAACTCGGCGGTGAGCTGGTCGCTGCGGCGGTCGCTCTCGACCATCTGCACTTCCAAGTGGCGCCCGTACACCTCGTCCTTCAGGCGCGCCCTGGCCGGCGGGTCAAGCCGCTCGATGCGCAACCCGTGGCGACGAACTTCGTCGCTCGATTGCACCAGGTGCAGCTTGCGGCTCACGAAGTCGATCCCGGCGTAGCCCTCGGGCGCCCAGATACGCAGGCGGCGCTTCGGGCGGGCGCTGATGCGGCTCGCGGTGACGTGGGCGATGCAGCCGGTCTCGAACACCAGCCGCGCGTTCACCATGTCCTCGTGGCCACCGAGCACCGCGCCGCCGACGGCCGAGACTTCCCGCACGGGACCCGGCACGAGTGCGAGGATGAGGTCGAGGTCGTGGATCATCAGGTCGAGCACCGCGCCGATGTCGGTGCTGCGGCCGGTGAACGGGCCGTGGCGCTCGGCTTCGATGAACTTCGGGCTGATGGGGCGCGAGGCCAACTCCTCGAACGCGGGGTTGAAGCGCTCGATGTGCCCGACTTGCAGCGCCGCACCGGACTCGGCGGCGAGCGCGATGAGTTCGTCGGCCTCCTCGACCGTCTTGCAGATCGGCTTTTCGACCAGGGCCGAGACGCCGCGGCGCAGGAACTCGCTGGCGACGTAGTGGTGGAAACTCGTCGGCGTGACCACCGACACGGCGTCCACGCGGTCTAAGAGCGGCTCGAAGCGGTCGAACGCCTCGCAGTTCAACCGCTCGGCGACGGCGCGGGCCTGCTTGGGGTCGGCGTCTACCACCGCGACGAGGTCCACGTCGGGAAACCCGGCGAGGATGCGGGCGTGGTGCTGGCCCAGATGGCCGACGCCGAGGACTGCCGTGCGGAGCCGTGTCATGCCGTCCCTAGCTTTCCGGGCGTGTGGCACCGGGCCGTCCGTGGCCCGCCGCGCAAGACTGTGTGTGTAAACAAGCGACCCCCAGCACCGTGGTGCCGAACCGCGCGTCCGCCGGAGTCGTGGGCCGATGGTATCACGCCGCGCGACGCCCCGTCCAGGCCGCCCGCAGCGGAATCGGGTCTTGGGCTTCGTGCCCGGCAGGTAATGGGCGCCCCGTGGGGAACACTAGGTCCGGGAACGGCAGGCTCCGCGTGGACTCGACGCGCTCCACGAGCGTGCGCGCGAGGGCCACGTTCAGCGCGTGCCCACTGCGGTAGGCCACCACATGCCCCGCCAGGTCGAAGCCGCAGAGAGCCAGGTCGCCCACCAAGTCGAGCACCTTGTGACGGGCCGGTTCGTCGCCGTGGCGTAGGCGGTTGTCGATCAACCCGCGCGGCCCGAATACTAATAGTTCCGAGGCGGTCAGGTGCCGGCCAACGCCGAGACGCTTCAACTCGTGGGCCTCGCGCTCGAGTAGAAACGTCCGGCAGTGGGCCAGGTCGCGCCGGACGGTTTCGGTGGTGATTTCGGTCGTAATGCTTTGGCGCGGGATCGGGGCGCGGGGGCCGTAGTCGAGGATGTAGCTCGCGCGGAGTTGCAAGTCGTCGTCGAGCGAGGGGTGCAGCGCGATCGTCGCGCCGCCGTGGGACACCACCACCGGCTCGTCGGGCGTGTAGACGGGGTGCCGCGCGGACTGGGTGACCACGCCGGCCTGGTCGATCGCTTCCACGAAGCCCGCGCTCGAGCCGTCGAGGCCGGGGGGTTCCACGCCGTCGAGTTCGATCACGCAGTTCGTCACCCGGCTCCCGGCGAGGGCGGCGAGCACGTGCTCCACAAGTGTGACGCCAGTTTCAATGGTGCCGAGCGTGGTGCGGCGGGCGGTGTTCGTGACCCGCGACGCGACCGCCGGGGTGAGCGGGCGGTACGGCAGGTCGGTGCGGACGAACACGAGGCCGGTGTCCTCGTGGGCCGGGACGAGCCGGACGCGCACTGGGCTTCCGGTCACGAAGCCGGTGCCCCGCACGCTGACCACGCGGGCGACGGTTCGTTGGTAGCGATAGCCGATCTGACGCACGATATTCGCCTTTGGAGCGTAAGGCCAAGCCGTCCCAGTCGGGGTCGATCCCGACTCCCCCTCACCTGCAATAGTGCCCGCCGAATCAATCCTTGCGGCGTGCCAGCCAACCGCACACTTTCAGGGCGCGGTAACTGGGTGCGGGGAGTCGCCGGGGCGTCCGTAGCCCGGCCCGAACAATCGCAATTATCGGGCCGATCCGTGCTTGTGCTTCACCCGCACCGCTCAGCTTACCCAATTTGGGGCGAATGTCCCGACTTCCCGTCAAGAAACTCGCCCAGATTACCAGACACGCCCCGGACGACCGGAACTCGTTCCACCGAGCGACTACTTCGCCGGCCCGGCCGGCGCAGTCGCACCCGCCGCCGTCACCGGCTCTGCGGGCGCGGGGAAGTACTTGTTCAGCGTGTCGCACAGAATCTGCGTGATGTCCGCGTGCGGGTGCACGTTGAATGGCACGGCCGCGTTCGGGCGCAGTTTCATCTCGAAGTAGGCGGGGGTGGCGCGCTCCTCGTCGTTGTAGGCGTCGGGGTACGAGAATACGATATCGTAATTGTTCGCTTCGACCACCGAGTTCACGCAAGTCTGCACTTCCATGAACAGGTTGCGGATGATCGCCGCGGCCTCGTCGTTGATCTGCTTCTCGACCACGCGGGTGCGGTCCTCGAGCTGGCGGTTCATCTCAACCAACTGCTTGGCCATCTGCTCCTGCTTCTCTTTGCTCGGCTCGATCTGAATCTTCTGCTGCATCTCGGTCATGGTGTTTTTGGTCTTGCCGAGTTCGGCCATCGCGGCGTTGCGCTTCTCGGACATGTTCTTGGAGAAGTAGTTCCACTTCTTGTAGTCGCGCAGCACCTTCGCGGCGTTGAACACGGCGATGCGGCCCGAGAGCGGGCGGAGTTTCGCGGGTGCCGGCGCCGGGGCCGGCGTGGCCGGGGGCGCCTGGGCCGAGGCGGTGGCGATCAGGGCGCAGCACAACGTCAGGGCGGCGAACAATTTACGGGTCACGACGAGCCTCCGTGCGGTCGGGTGGGGCCAAAACTGGGGCGGGGCGACAGTCCGTGCCTGCCCGTGGAACGGTGCGCGTTTTACCCAGCCCCCTGGGCCGAGTCAATCCGAACAATCGCACTCACTCCCGCCCGCCCCGCCGCCGATAGCAGGAGGTGAGGGACTCTCCACGTGAATTGGAATGCGTCATGCCGCGTGCCGCCGGTCGGAACTCGACTGCCCACAAACTGGGCACGCTCTGCCTAGTTGCCTGGTTCGCGTCGTGCGGGAGTTGCACCAAGTCCGCCGCGCCGCCGGCCCCAGTAGCGGTGCGCGGGCGCGTCGAGTTCATGGGCCAGCCGCTCGCCAGGGGGCTAGTCGTGTTCACCCCCGACCGCGAGCGCGGCCACACCGGCCAGCCCATCGCCGCTCGCCTCGACGCCAGCGGCCACTACGAGTTGAACCCCGCCCCCCCCATCGCGCCCGGCGCCCCCGCCGGGGTGTCCCAGGGAATCGCGCCGGGGTGGTACGTGGTGAGCTTCGCCGAGTCGAACACCCCTAACTCCGGCACGCGCTTCCCCGCCGAGTTACACCGCCCCGACCGTAGCGGCGTCGCCCGGCAGGTGGTGGCGGGACGGGAGAACGTGATCGACTTTGAGATTCGCGTCGGGCAGTAGGTCGCCGCCCCCTTCGCCTTGACCCGGACCACTAGTCGCCGTTATAAGCCGCCCTTGCCCCGACCGTGAGAGTCCTGCAGGGCCGCGCATGATTCGGCACGCACCGGCCCCCGCCGCCCCCACTACCGCAGCAAAAGCGCCCGCGCCGGCGGTCTCAGTGTGCATCGTCAATTGGAATTGCCGCGAACTGCTGCGCCGCTGCCTCGACTCGCTGCTGGCGCAAGAGCAGGGCGTGCCGTTCGAGGTCGTGGTGGTCGATAACGCCTCGGCCGACGGGGCCGCGGACATGGTGGCGCGCGAGTTCCCCGAAGTCCGCCTGATCCGCAACCCGTCGAATGTGGGTTTCAGCCGGGCCAATAACCAGGCCGCGCGGGTTTCGCGCGGCCAGTACCTGTTCTTCCTGAACAACGACACCGAAGTCCCGCCGGGTGGGCTAGTCGCGTTCGCCGAGTACGCCGCGCGGCACCCGCAAGTGGGGATGATCGGCCCGCGCCTGCGGGGCAGTGACGGCGAGGCCCAGATCAGCTACCGCACCCGGCCCACCCTTGGGGCACTGCTGCACCGCATCAGTCTGTTGCGCTGGACCGGCACGTTCCGCGGCGCCTACACCCGCTACCGCCGCAGCACCTACCAGGCCGACGGTACCCGGCCCGTCGAGGCGCTGATGGGCGCGGCGGTGTTCCTCCCCCGCCATGTGTTCGAGCAAAGTGGCCGGTGGGACGAGCGCTACTCGTTCGGCGGCGAAGACTTAGACCTCTCGGCGCAGGTGAACCGCCGGCACCAGGTGGTCTACTTCTCCGGCGTCGAGCTGCTCCACCACGGCCGCGCGGCCAGTCGGGCGAACGTGAGGTTCAGCAGCCCGAACGTGCTGATCGGCTACGTCCACTACTTCCGCAAAGCCGGCGTCCCCGGCCCCTTACTCGTGATCTACAAGTGCCTGGTGACACTCGACGCGCCGGTGCAGATTCTCGGCAAGCTGACGCAGACCCTCACCCGGCTCGTACGTGGCCGGCCGGCGAAGGCGCGCAAGAGCTGGCTAGCGGCCAGAGGCGTCTGGAACTTCGCCCGGCACGACCTCGGGCGCTTCTGGCGGGCGTGAGTTACGGATGTGAGACACAGCCGCCCACGCCAGCATGAATGGCGATGCTACCAATAGCAGTGACAGCCTCACGGCCATGTACAACTACATTCCGGCGAACGGCCCATGGATCAGCACCAGAAACGGCAGACACAGCACAACCCCGAGCAGCGTCAACCACACGACGTTAAATTTGACCCCGGCACACATGCACGCCGAGGACAGCGGCACCAGCGCGGCTTACACCAGCAGGCACCGTGGCCCGAACGGCTTGCCGAGCAGCGTCTCCAAAGAGCTCGCGGCGAGTCGCCGGACTAGTTGAGTCCATCCGCACCTCGCTTGGCCCGCTTATTAACGGTTTCGTTAAGTGCGTGGACCGAGTTAACGGGAACGCCAATCTTAGATCGCTAGCCGGCCTTGTAAATAATTTCTTATGAACGCTTCGACGGGTCGAACGCTTGGGTGGTCTCATCCCACGCTATTTCGTCATCATCAACTCCGACTGTCCATGCTGCGTCGGTCAGCACACTGCGAACTTCGCTCAATAACGCACACCAATACTGAACCGCACACCAAAATGCGGCCTCGGAACACAAAGGCAGTTTTGTAGCGCCCTTGAATATCACGTCCGCATCGGTGAATTCATTACTCGTGTAGATGCAAAAGTCTTCGCCGTCAAACTCGTCGGCAGTCGTCCCGGATCGAGCCATGAGCGCTTCAAGGGGGTAATGCCGCTCGACGATCTTGATGGCCGATTGCTCGCCCGCAGACAGTGGGGCCGAGCGCCGTGCCTCGTAGTAGATCGAGATGCCCAAAGCCAACACTCGGTCAGGAAATGATAGCCGTCGGCAGAATCTTGTTGGTAGAAATTCGCTCAGGATTCGTTCTCCGCCCCGATCTCACCCCCAATGAAAGAAAAGTGCCCATTCCTTTCATTGGGTTCGCTCGAATGAAAGAAACCTTTCAGTCGCACCAAGCGCCCGGCTCGAACCCTACGCCCCGTAGTCGATGTCCTCCACGTTCGCCTGGTGCCCCAGGATGAACTTCCGCCGGCTTTCGACATCTTCGCCCATCAGCTCGCGGAACATCTTCTCGGCGGCGAAGCCGTCACTGAGAGTCACGCGCAACAGCGTGCGGCTCTTGGGGTTGAGTGTGGTACTCCAGAGTTCCTCGCTGCCCATCTCACCCAGCCCCTTGAAGCGCGTCACTAGTAACCCGCGCTCCCCGAACTTGCGGACCTCGGCGACCACTTCACGCAAGTGTTCGAGTCCCTTACGGCTGTCGCCGTGGTCGAGGTAGAAGCGCGTCGGCGGCTCGCGCCCGGCGAGGCGGGGCAGGGGGATCAGGTCGCCGGGCTGGAACCCGGCGGCTTTGAGCTTGACCAAGGCGCGGTTGAGCGCCCGCACCTCGTGCCACTCGTCCACCGTAAAGCGGTAGCGCTCATCGACCTCCGTCGGGGCGACGGCGTTCTCCCCGGCCGGCAAGGCCGCGCCCCCCGTGGCCAGGGTGTCGGCGGCGATGGCCAACTCGCGTCCGAGCTTGGCCGACTCCTCGACCCGGAACGCCTCCACTTCCTCGGACGAGTGGAAGAACGCCTCGCGCACCCCGAGTCGCACGTGGAACTGCGGCAGCCCCTTGTCAGTGAGGCGCTTGAGGTACGACGCGAAGGGCTGGCCGCGCCGCTCGAGCGTCGTTACGGTCGCCGTGATCTCGTCGAGGATCACGATCAGTTCACGCAGGCCGTCGCTGTCAATCGTGCGCGGCTCCTGGCCCGGCAGCTTCGAGACTTCGAGCGTGGTGCCGCTCAGGCCGCGACTAAATAACTCATCGACGATCTCTTGCCGGGTAAGGACGAAGCGCGTCTCCTTGCGCTGTACCACTTTGTAGAGCGGCGGTCGTGCCACGAACAAATGCCCGGCCTCGATGAGTTTGCGCATCTGGCGGAAGAAGAACGTCAAGAGCAGCGTGCGGATGTGCTGGCCGTCCACGTCGGCGTCGGTGAGGATGACGATCTTGCCGTAGCGGACCTTGGACACGTCCTCCGGGTTGCCGATGTCCACCCCGACGGCGGCGATCAGCGCGGCGATCTCGGCGTTCTTGATCAGCTTCTCCAGCCGCGCCTTCTCGACGTTGAGCACCTTGCCCCGCAGCGGCAGCACCGCCTGGTAGTAGCGGTCCCGGCCGCCCTCAGCGCTGCCGCCGGCCGAGTCCCCCTCGACCAGGAACAGCTCGCTCTGGTCCCGCTCCTTGGTGGTGCAGTCCATCAGCTTGCCGGGCAGCCC
>CAXTPM010000009.1:0-7944 GCA_964245865.1 uncultured Fimbriiglobus sp.
AGCACCGCCAGGAACAGCCCGATTAGCCGCGCGCGGGTGTGCGGCGGGGTGAACAGCCCGCGCAGGCTCGTCGGCCCCAGCTTCACCGCCGCGAGGACAGCCGCCTCGTGGACCGACTGCGGCGTCTCGTCCACGGCGATCACCGAGGCCGGCGACAGCCCCGACTCGCGCGCCAGCCGGGCGAATGCGGCGACCAAGTCCCACACCTCGACGCCGCGCACCGCCGGGGGCGCGCCCGCCCCCGTGCCCCCCTCGGCGCTGGGCGGCTCGACGCGGCGGAAGCGGAGTTGCTGCGCCTCGCCCTGGGCCTCGAGCGCGCGGGCCGCGTCGCGGTAGCGGCGCTGCAGCAGCAGTTGCTCGACCAGCGGGCGCGGCGGCGCTTCGTCGGGTGCGGCAGCCGGCGGGGCGGGGCCGGGCGCGGGCCGGGCGGGGTCGGCGGGCAGCAGCGCGCGGGCTTTCAGTTCCAAAAGCGTGGCGGCGACGACGAGGAACTCGCCGGCCGCGTCGAGGTCCAAGAGGCGCAGGGCGCGGGCGAAGTCGAGGTACTGCCCGACGAGTTCGCCGACCAGTACGCGCTCGGCCCCGACCTCGCGGCGGCGGACCAGGTACAAGAGCAGGTCGGCGGGGCCGCAGTAGGCGTCGAGGCGCGCGACGAACATGCCGCCGGCTTACCCCGCCGCTCAGGGCGCGTCAACGTCGATCCACTGCGTCACGTCGAGCCGAGTGTGGGCGCTGGCCTGCTGGGCGTCGGGGTGGGCGCGGTACGCCCCCGCCCACGCCGGGCCGAACTGCGCCAGGGCGGCGAGCGGCACGTCGGGGTACTCGCGGTAGACCGCCACCTCGTCGGGCGCGGCCACGTCGTAGGTGGTTTCGGGCAGCACCCCCGCCGCCACGTCGCGGGCCACCTCGCCCCCTGGGCCGACCGGGCCGAGGTACGCCGCGAACTCGGCCCGGCTCCACGGGCCGGGGCCGACCAGGCCCGGCGCGGCGCGGTCGTAGGCGCCGCGCAGCTCGTGCGCCAGCGCCTGGTCGCCGCCGGCGCGGGCGGTCAGCATCGCGTCGAAGTCCACCTGGCCCAGCCGCTCGTGCAGGTAGCGCCGGGCCTGCTCGGCGAGGATGCGCGTCAGGCCGTCGGCCCCGTCGGTGATGTTCAGGCACGCCTGGTACAGCCCGCCGAACCGCTCCTCCAGCCCGTGCTGCACCGCGTGGTCGAGTTCCAAAAGGTCGTCGTCGGTGAGGCTGCGCAGGAACGTCTGCGCCGCGTCCTCGGTGCTCGCGCACCCCGCCGGCAAAAGATCAGTCTCGCCCAGCGGCGGCGGGGGCGCCTCGGCGCGGGCGGTGAGGTCGGCGAGCACCTCCTCGACGCGGGACCGGCACGCGGCGACCTCGGCGAGCTTGCCCGCGAGGTGGTCGCGCAGGCGGTGGTAGACGCGCACCGCCGCGCGGGCGCCCAGTTGCCCGAGCTGGCCGTGCGGGTAGGCGGTCGCCGCCTCCTGGAACTCCGCCGGGGTGAGCTTGCGCGCCCCCTTGTGCGGCTGAGCGACCGCGAGCAGGTGGTCGAGCGCGGCGACCGCGTCGCGCGCCAGCTCGTCGGCCTTGCGCTCGGACTGCGCCTTGGCCTTGTCGAGCAACTCGACGACGCGGCGGAGCGCCTCCTCGGTGCCGGCGAGGCGGAAGTTGGGCGCCTCGATCAGGTTGGCGAACAGCCGGGCGTGCTCGTCGCGGAGCTTCTCGGCGCGGGCGTCGGCGGCGGCGGTGAAGGCCTCGGCCAGGGCGGAGGGGGCGCGCGTGCCGGGGTTGGGCCGGCTGAGGACTTCCTGCCAGCGCGCCACCGCCGCCGCCACCGCCGCCGGTTCGGGCGGGCGGGCGCGCCAGCCGCCGCGCGGCGCGAGCGCCTCCAGCCCCGCGAGGACTTCGGCCTCCAGGTCGTGGCCCACCGCGGCCCCGGCCTCGCGCACCAGGCTCCGCGAGAGCACCGACGCCTCCAGGCCCGCCGCGCCCCACTGCTCGGTCGCCCACGCGGGAATGACTTGGCGCACCTGCGCCGGGTCGGGGCTGACCCAGTGCCCCACCAGCACCGGCGACAGCACGCGCACGCCGCGCGCCACCAGCTCGCCGCGCGGCCAGGTGTAGCCGTGGGCGCCGGCCGCGCGGATCGGCATCGGCGTGACCGCGCCGCCGGCGGTGGCCGCGAGTTCGGCCCGCGCCGCGTCGAGGGTGGGGCCGAGTTGGGTGAGCGTCTGGAGGCGCAGCCAGTCGGCCGCGAGGAACGCCGCGTACTGCGGGTCGGCCGACCCCAGTTGCCGCGCCGGCGCGCGCCACGCCGCCGAGGGGGTCGCGCGCCGCAGGCCCGACAGCCGCACCGGCGTGCTGTGCCGCGGCGACTCGGTCATGATCGCGGGGGTGCGGCCGCGCGCCGACACCTGCGCCGGCGTGGCGCTCAGCGGCGTCGCGGGCGCGTTCACGATCGCCGGCATCAGGCACACACTCGTGAACGGCGGGTCGGACTCGCGCACGGGGTTGGCCCGGTCGTCGTAGTTCCCGCTGAACACCGTCTCGGGGCGCGAGTAGTGGTGCAGCTCGGTCAGCGCCGCGTAGGTGTTCGCCCGAGTCTGGGCGTCGAGGTCGGCGCCCGCGTCGTCCGGCGGCACCATCAGCAGGCCGACGACTTCGGGGTCCGGGTACCCGATGCGCTTGAGGCGCGCCCTGGCGGTGTAGGCGGCGTCGAGGAACGCCCCGCCGCCGGTGCCGCCGCCCAGGCCCGCCACGATCACCACGCGCGGGCGGTTGGTGGCCGGCTCCTCGCCGGTGTGGTCCCGCGTGGCGTCGAGTGCCGCCGGGGCGAGCGCCGCGTCGAGTTCGCTACTCAGCTTGCCGACGAACGCGCGGTAGTGGTCGCAGAACGCGAGTCTGCCGAACGCGCGCAGCCCCATCGTGACGGGGTTGCGCGGCAGCTTGTACAGGAGTTGGGCGTCGAACCAGTTTTCGACGAGCGTGCGGCCGCTCGCGCGGGGCTTCAAGTAGTACGCGGGGCGCTGGAGTTTGGCGGCGAACACGTCCTCGCCGGCGAGCGCCTCGAACCCGGCGTAGGCCGGGGGGTTGGCCGCCTGCAGGAGCGCGTCGGGGTCGGTGTCGAAGTAGACCGTGCGAATGAGCGGCGTGTTCGACGCCGGGCCGTAGCGGTCGCTCAGGAGCTTGCGGTAGCGCTGGAGCACCTGGAGGCCGGTGTAGCCGAGGCCGATGACCACCGTGGGGCGTAGGCACCCCGGCCCGGTCTCCAGCGGCGGCGCGGGGCGCTCCGGGGGCGGCATGGTGTCGAGGCCGGCGCGCGGCGAGGGCGTGCCGGGCATCGCCCAGCCCGCGCCCGACGCCCCGCCGCTCGACCCGAGCGCGATCGAAGGCGACGACAGCCCGTCGCCGCCCAAAGAAACTTCGATGCGCTCCGACGGCGCGAGGTCCGACCCAGGCGTGGGCGCGCGGCCGATCACCCCCACCAGCCCGCTCCCTGGGCGGGGCAACTCGCCGCCTTCCTTGAGCGCGTTCACGAACGCCATCACGTTCGGGAAGCGGTCGTCCGGCCGCTTCGAGAGCGCCACCGCGAGCGCCCCCCGGTCGCACGGCGGCGAGGGGTTCAGGTTGGGCGGCATCTGCAGGTGCTGCATCAACAGTTGCTGCATGCTCGTGCCGTCGAACGGCCGCGAGCCGGTGAGCAGTTCCTGGTACACGCAGGCCAAACTGTACTGGTCGCAGAACCGCGAGACGAAGCCGTCGAACGTCTCGGGCGCGGCGTACACCGGGGTGATGCCGCCCGTGACCGCGGCCATCAGCCCCTCGAGGTCTTTGACCTGCCCGAAGTCCGCGACCTTCACGTGCCCGTGCAAGAGGAACAAGTTCTGCGGCTTGATGTCCAGGTGCTGCAACTGGAACTTGTCGTTGAACAGGTCCAGCACCTCGGCGGTTTCCGACATGTAGCGCAGCAGCTCGTCGCGCGGAATCCCCGGCAGGCCGTGCTTGCGGCAGACGCGGAAGCGGTCCCACAGGTTGCAGTCCGCGAGTTCCATCGTGATGAACAGCCGGCCTTCTACGATGTCGTAGCGGTCGAGCGCCAAGAGGTACGGGTGGCGCACCTGCTGGACGCGCTTGAGGGCTTTCAGTTCCTGCTCGGCGAAGCGGTGCGAGTCGTCGCCGCGCTCCAGCAGGCTGCCGTTGATAATCTTGATGGCCTTAAAAATCCCGCCGGGCGCCTCGGCGCGCCAGACCTCGCCGAACCCGCCGCTCCCCAAGCGGTCGAGCAGCTTGTAGCCGGGGACCGGCTCGGCGTGCGCTTCGATTCTGACGGTCATCACGATCAATCCCCGCTGGCCCTACCGCGTCCGACACTTGTGACGTGAACAGGTCTGTCTAGCCCGACGCGACCCTGGGCCACGGCACGTCGATGCGGGCGTGCGGCGAGTGGTCGCCGCCCGACTGGGTGCGGTAGCCCTCCGCGCCCGCGCCGGCGAAGTGCGCGAGGGCGGAGAGCGGCACGCGCGGCCACTCCCGCCAGACCACGATGTCGTCGGCCAGTGGCGCGGCGATGAACGGGTCGCCGGCGCACGCGGCGCTCGCGGCCTCCCGCAAGATCGCGGCCGACGGGCCGTCGGGCGTGGCCAGGATCGCGGCCTCCAGGGGTGCGTGGCCCCCGGCGAGTGCGAGCTTGGGCGCGGCGCCCTCGAAGGCCTTGCGCAGCAGTTCCGCGAACTCGCCCCCCTGCCCCCGGTAGCGCAGCAGCATCGTCGCGGAGTCGGTGCGCTCCAGGCGCTCGTCGATGAACGCGCGGCACTCCAGGCCCAAGAACGCGGTGAACTCGTCAGTGCGGGCTTCCTTGAGGCAGACGCTAGCCAGGCCGCGGAACTTGCGGCGAATCTCGCCCTGCACGTGGGTGTCGAACGCCAGAATCTCGTCGGGCGGCAGCGCCCCCAGGAGCCGGTTCGCGGCGTCCTCCAGGGTCTTGCAGCCCGGCGGCAGCACCAGCGTGCCGATGCCGGCGGCGTCCACCCGGCCGCTCTCGGCGGCGCCGAAGGCGTCCTGCATCTTCAGCAGGCGCGCCCGGCAGTAGCTCACGTCGCGCACGAACTCGGGGATCGCCCCCAATAGACCCCGGTAGAGCGACAGCGCGACCGACAGTTCGGTGTGCCGCAGCCGCGCCGACGGGTACGCCTGGAGCGCGTCGAGCAGGTCCGCCGCGAGCGACGCCTTGCGGCCGGGGATCGCCCCGAGCGTTGAGGGCGACCCGAGGAAGCCGATCAGGTGCATCAGCCGCGAGAAGTGCTCGAGCACCTCCCGATCCGCCTCGGCCACTCGCGGCTCGAGCGCCTCGACGGCCCCGGCGAGCTTCTCTTCCAAGAGCGACAGCGCCGACTCCGCCCCGGCCAGGCGGTACTGCGGCTGCTCGATGAAGTTCACCGCCAGGGTCGAGAGATCGTTCTGGGCGTCGGCGTCGATCTTCGCGGCCTCGGCCTTGATCGTCGCCGCCAGGCTCCCCGGCGGGGACTGCTCCTGCGCCGGCTTGCCGACGAACTGGATCAGTTGGTCGAGCACCTGGCACGCCACCTGCGCGTCGAGCTTCGCCGAACCCGGACTGCGCGTGCGCAGGGTCTCCACGAAGGCGCTGAACACCGACTCCGGCGAGTCGCCGAGCACCCCCTGCACCGAGGCCCGGAAGCGCGCGGCGAGGGCGTCGGTCGAGAGACCCTGCTTGGCCCAGAGCTGGTCGAGCCACGCGCTCAGGGGGTCGCGCAGGTGCGCCGCCTCGCGGCCCCCCCAGCGCTCGAGCACCTGGGCGGCGAAGCGGCGGGACGTTTCGGTGAGCAACTCGGCGCGCGGCCAGCTCAGGCGGTGCAGCCCGTAGGCCTGGACCGACGCCCCGCCGCCGCGCTCCGCCAGCGCCGCCTCGCGCCGCACGTGGTCGATGCGCCGCCCGGCGGTGGTCAGGAGTTCGAGGTACAGCCCCCGCGCGGCCAGGGCGAACGCCGCGCGCTGCTCGCGGGGCTTGAGCGCCTTGGGGAGCGCGAACAGGTGCGTGCGCGCGAACGGCGCGGCCGGGTCCGTCAGCGGCGCCTCCTTGGCGTCGAACCGCGCCTGGTAGCGCCCCCCACTCGAGTAGTGGTGCAACTCGGTGAGCGCCGCGACGGTGTTGGCGCCCGACGGGCCGCGCAGGGCGTCGGCGGGGGGCGCGAGCAGCACGCCCACGGTCTCGGGGCTGCGGTAGCCGATCGAGCGCAGCTCGTGCTTGAGGATGTACGCCAAGTCGAGCGCCATCCCCGAGCCGGTGCCGCCGGCCAGGCCCGCGAGCACGTAGGCCTTCACCCGGTTGCCCCGCACCCCCAGTCCGGTCGCCTTGCCGGCCTTCTGCACCGCGTCGTCGGTGAGGAACTGTTCGAGTTCCTGCTGAATCCGCTGGCGAATCTGCGGGTAGTAGTCGCACAGGGCCAGGCGCCCGAACGCGCGCACGCCCCCGGCGGCGCTGGGGTTCTTGGGCAGGCGGTACAAAAAGCCCGGCGGGAGCCACTGATCGACCGCCGGGAGCGCGGCCTGCTGGAGGTAGTGCGTCGGGCGGTTGAGGCGGGCGACCACCACCTCGCGCGGACTCAAACCGTCCGGCCCCTCGGCGGCGAGCGCGGGCGCCTCGGGGTCGGTGTCGAGGTACAAGTAGCGAATGGTACTGAGCGCGTCCGGCGCGCCGAACTGCTCGCGCACGAACCCGCGCAGGGTCTTGAGCACCGCGAGGCCCGTGGCGCCCACCCCCACGACCAGCGCTGGGAATAGCACCCCCTCGCCGTGGACTTCCGGCCCCGCGAGGCCGAGGTCGCTCATGCGGCCGGTCTGGAGCACCTGGTCGCGCGACAGCGTCGCGGGCGCCATCAGGTTCGACCCCGTGAGCGACTGCTGCGTGACCAGGCGCGGGGTGATCAGCACCGGCCCGGAGGGGCGCTTGGGCGCGGCCCCGTTGGGCGGGGCGCCGGGCGCGGGGCGCGGCGCCGGCGGGGCGAGCGGCGCGCGGGCCTTCGTAGCGAGTGCCGTGGCCGGGGCGCGGGGCACCCCGGCGGGGGGCGGCGTCTCGAATGACGGCGGGGTGATCTCGGGCGCCAACTCCGCTGGCGTCTCCCCCTCGGGCGCCGGCCGGCGCGGGTCGCGCAGCGCCCGCACCATTTCCGCGCAGTTCGGCCAGCGCTCGTCGGGGCGCTTCGAGAGCGCCCGCCGGATCGTCGGCCGGTCGGCCTCGGGCAAACTACTGAGGTCCGGCACCCCGGTGAGGTGCTGGTGCATCAGGTGCTTGGTGTTCGACCCGTCGAAGCTCCGCCGGCCGGTGAGCAGTTCCTGGTAGACGATCGCCAGACTATATTGGTCCGTGAAGCGGCTGACGTAGCCCTCGAACGTCTCGGGCGCGGCGTACACGGGGGTCACGCCGCCGGTGATCTCGCCCTGCTCGCCCTCGAAGTCCTTGGCCAGCCCGAAGTCCGCGACCTTGATGTGGTTGTACATCAGGAACAAGTTCTGCGGCTTCACGTCCAGGTGCTGGATGTTGTAGTGGTCGTTCATCAAATCCAGCGCTTCGGCCGCTTCCTCGAGGTAGCGCAGCAGCTCCTCGCGCGGGATGCCGACGCGCCCCTGCCCCCGGCACTCGCGGAAGCGGTCCCACAGGTTGCGCTCGGCCAACTCCATGACGATGGTGAGCGTGCCGTCGATCACGTCGAAACGTTCGAGGCTCAAGATGTACGGGTGGCGGATTTGCTTGACGCGGTTGAGCGCTTTTTGCTCCTGCCGTGCGGGCCGGCCGTCCTCGTCGTTGATGTCGTCGTCGTTGATGGTGCCGAATACAAACTTGATGGCCTTGTGCAGCCCGCCGGGTGCTTCGGCCTTCCAGACCTCGCCGAAGCCGCCGCGCCCGAGCCGCTCGATGAG
>CAXTPM010000009.1:7954-23300 GCA_964245865.1 uncultured Fimbriiglobus sp.
GGGCAACGAGAGCCGGTACGACCAGTACGACCTGAACATCGAGCTGGCGCAGCCCTTGGTACCTCGCCGCTGGCGCCTGCCGGTGACCGAGCGCCTCGACAATACCGGCAAGGTACTGCTGCCGCTCGATGAGGCGGTAGCCGACTAGACTGCCGGTGAGTTCTTCGTTGGGGGCCAGCCGGGGCGGCATTACGGGCGTTCCATCGGGGCCAAAATGACGGGCCGGCCGCGCGGGGCAGTCCCCCGAATGGTGCGCGGACTCATGAACTGGCTGGTAGTCTTTAGCTCACAACTGGTAATTGGCAAAACCGTTCGGGTGGCCCGAGCTTATCACTTCGACCCGACCCGTAACGCCGGCCCAGAGTTTTCAACCCCCGGCCGACTTTTGAGACCCCGCATGAGCGAGTTGAACGCCGGCAGTAGCCCCTACGCTCTCTCGGTGCGCCAGCCCTGGGCGGCGCTGCTCGCCGCCGGCGTAAAGACCGTCGAGGTGCGGACCTGGCCCGCCCGGCGCACCGGGCCGGTGCTCATCCACGCCGCCAAGCTCATCGACGAGCGCCCGGAAGCCTGGGCGTGGGTGCGCACGCCGCAACTCGAAGCGCTCGCGGCACTCCGGGGCGGGGTGATCGGCCAGGGAATCTTGAGCGGCTGCCGGGCGTACCCGGATTTGGCGGGGTTCGCCGCGGATCGGGGGCGGCACCTGAACGAACCCGATTGGTATGTTCCCGCGGGGCTTTTCGGATTAACATTCCGCGACCTGCGGCCGGTGCCGTTCTTCGCCTGCCCTGGGAACACGTTCTTTTTCCGCGTGGAAGGATTCCCCCGCCCATGACCACCCGTCCCACGCCCGCCCCGACTAGCCCTGCCGCCCCGACGACCGCCCGGCCGACCGCCCGAAAAACCAAACTGCTGGTGAGCGTGCGCTCCGCCGAGGAGGCCGGCACCGCGCTCGAAGGGGGGGCCGACTTGATCGACGTGAAAGACCCATCGCGCGGCCCCTTAGGGATGGCCCACCACGAGACCGTCGCGGCCGTGCTCGACGTGGTGAACGGCCGGGTGCCGGTCAGCGCCGCGTTGGGGGAGTACCGCCCCGACGTGCTCACCGCCGCGCACTGGCACCTCGAACTCCCACTCACGTACATCAAGTGGGGGCTGGCCGGCTACGAGCACTCGCCCGGCTGGGGCGAGGACTTACTGATCACCAAGCGGCAACTGCCCGCCCACTTGGAAGTCGTGGCCACGGCCTACGCCGACTGGGAGAAGGCGAACTCGGTCCCCCCCTCGGAGGTGGCGAAGTTCGCCAAGCGCTTCCGCTACCGCGCGTTCCTCCTCGACACGTTCCAGAAGGACGTCCGCAGCCTGATCGACTTCATGCCGGTCGCCGAACTCAAAGCGCTCGTCGAGTCGCTGCAGCGCGGCGGCGTGATCGTGGCGCTAGGCGGGAGCCTCAAGCCCGAGGACTACGCCAAGCTAGCCGGCATCACCCCCGACTACGTGGCGGTGCGCGGCTCGGCCTGCGCCGGCGGCAAGCGCGACGGCGCACTTGACGCCGGGCGGGTGCGCAAGTGGCGCGAGCTGCTGGCGCCGGCAGGCTAGAAGTCGCCCGCCACCTCCCCGCCGGCGCGCGTGCCGAGTGCGCGCCACGCCGCCGGGTCGATGCCGTCGCGCACGAACCGCACCGACCCGTCGCATAAAAGCAGGTTCACGCCGCCGGCGTGCAGGCTCCGCGCGGCGGTGCGCCCCTTGTTGCCGCTCGCGTTGCCGCAGTCCCACGACGCGGCGTTGGGCGGGTAGAAGTGGTTGTAGAGCGTGCGGGCGTAGTGGCCGTTGATCCACTGCTCGCCGCGGCGGGGGAACCAAGCACCGCCGGCGGCGCCGTCACACAGCGCCGCCGGCGGGTCGCCGCCGCCCGCGACTTGGAACACGGCCGAGCGGATGCCAGCCGAGTCGATCGGCGGGCTGGTCAGCGCAACCCCTGTGCCGAGGGTGCTCTCCGAAAACGCCGCGGTGTTCGACGTGCCGTCGAGAATGTCCGCGACGCGCACGGGGGTCTGGGCGAACGCGCCGTTGCCGAGTGGGATCGTCAGGTAACTCAAGACCCCGCCGGCCGCGTCGAACGCGGCGCCGCTGCCGTTGTTGGCCGCGTAGTTGGTCCCGGCGGAGGCGCTGCCCGGCACCGATCCATTCGCGGGGTCCGACGGGCAGACGAACAGCCCGACGCGCAGCCTCCCGGCCGCGTCGTTGGGCGTGCCGGGCGCCAGCGTCCCCTCGGGGTCGATCATCCGCCGCAGCGCGTCTTGTTCGAGGTACGCCAGCAGCCGCGCGGGCGCCGACACCACCTTGGGGTACTGGCCGCGCCCCGGCGGGAACGCCCCGAGTGCCGTGTGGTGGTTGTGCATCCCGAGGCCGAGTTGCTTCAGGTTATTCTGGCAGGTAGTGCGGGCCGCGGCCTCGCGCACCTTCTGCACCGCGGGCAGCAGCAAGCCGATCAAAATGGCGATGATGGCGATGACGACAAGCAACTCAATGAGCGTAAAGCCGCGACGACGCATGGTGCGCCTCCGGTTAGAGTATGTGGATCAGTGTCAACAGGTGCGGCAGGGCGCGCGGAAAGTCCGCCGACGTTCGTCGGCGCGTCTTCGCGCAGCAACCGAGATTCGGGCTAGAGAGATGTGCGCGGCGGCCGAACCGGCGGCGCCGCAGTCGTCCCGCCGGCTACCTCGTCCCCGCCGCGCGCTAGCTCAGCCGGCATCAACTCGGGCAGCACCACGGCGCCGTCGCCCAGCATCGCGGGGCGCTCCGAGGGCGTGAGCGTCGGCGCGTCGCCGTGGCCGCAGCCCTGCGCGACGCGCAGCGACACCGCCGCCCAACTCGACTCGACAACGGGCGCGGGCTTGGGCCGCGACTCGCAGCAGATTTTGGGCTTCAGAGCGGGCTTCACCACCACGGCGACTTCGCGCGCCGCCACGCAGCAGCACGAGCGACCCCTAGTGCTCGCCGCGCAGCCGCACGACTTGCCCGAACAGCAGCCGGGCGCGGGCCTCGCCGTCGGGGTCACGGGCACCGGCAGCGGTAGCCCCGTCGCCCACGCGAAGTGCAACAGCGCCACCACCGCCGCCGGGGCGGACCTGAGGGCACGGCGACCGGGGCGGGTTCGCCTCACGGGGTTACTTGGCCTGCGCCAAGCGCTCCTTCTTGTCGTGCTCGCGCATCGGCACCACCAAGTGGTCGAGGTTCCCGGCCATCACTTCGGCGATCTTGAACACCGTCAGCCCGATGCGGTGGTCGGTGATGCGGCCGTCGGGGAAGTTGTAGGTGCGGATGCGCGCGGTGCGGTCGCCGCCGCCGATGAGGGTGCGGCGCATCTCGGCGCGCTCCTCGTGCAACTTGGCCTGCTGCCGCTCGAACACCCGGCTGCGCAGCACGCGCATCGCTTGCTCTTTGTTCTTGAGTTGGCTGCGGCCGTCCTGGCACTTCACCTCGACCTCGTCGGGGGTGCCCTGCTTGTACCAGATGCGCACGGCGGACTCTGTTTTGTTGACGTGCTGCCCGCCCGCGCCGCCGGCGCGCATGACTTCGATCTTCAGGTCGGCGGGCACGATGTTCACCTGCACCTCGTCGGGTTCGGGCATCACCCCGACCGTGGCCAGCGAGGTGTGGATGCGCCCCTGCGTCTCGGTCTTCGGCACCCGCTGCACGCGGTGCCCGCCGGACTCGAAGCGCAGCGCCTGGTACGCGCCCTCGCCCTTGACGCTTACGCTGGCTTCCTTGTAGCCGCCGGCCTCGCCCTCCGAAGTCGAAATCTCTTCGACCTGCCAGCCCTGGGTGCGGGCGTAGCGGGTGTACATTTCGAGTAGTTCGCCGGCGAATAAAGCGGCCTCGTCGCCGCCGGTCCCCGCGCGGACTTCCAAGATGAGGCGGTCGAAGTCCTCGGCCGGATCGACCAGCAGCAGGTCTTCGAGCTTCTCGCGGACGGCGTCGCGCTTCGGCGTGAGGGCGGCTAGCTCCTCCTCGGCCATCGCGCGCATCTCGGCGTCGTCGAGGTCGAGCATCCCCTGGGCGTCGGCAATCGCGGCCTGCAGCTTCTGGTACTCGAGGTAGGGCTTCACCACCTTGGTGAGCGCGCCGTGCTCGCGCGCCACCACCGAGAACTTCGCCGGGTCGGTGGCGATGTCGGGGTCGGAGAGTTGGGCTTCGAGTTCCCGGAAGCGCGCGAGCTTGACTTCGAGTGCGGGCATTTCCGACTGGGCGGCGGGGGTGGCGGACATGGGGAGTCACCGGGAGTGTGCGGGCGGGAAATCGAACCGTGGGCGAACCGGCCGCGCACCTAACGGCGGCGGAAGTCACTCACGCTCGTGTCCCGCTCAGCACTCATCGCAGTCGTTCCCCGCGGCTTAAGGCTTGATGCGCTGATCGATTCTTTCGACACGCAGTTCGAGTTTCCCCGTACGATCCGTCAGCTTCTCGATACTTTCCGCGGTCTTGCCTAGCCCCTTAAATCCAAGTAGCCGACGCGCTCAGTCAGAACGTCAACTTTCTTATCGATGCCGTGCAGTTGCGTCGCGATATAGCCGAACAGTGCCAAGATCACCGGCAGGCAGAATGCCACGACGCCGAGCGTCCCTTTGAGCATGGCGTCGTGGCGCACCGCCACCTCGACTAGTTCTTCAGTCTTCTCAGTGTTCGTGCCGGTGATATCAAGTGCTATGATTGGTTACTTCCCGGCCTCCGTCGCCGGCGCGGTGGCCGGCTCCTGCCCCGGCACGTTGCCGCCGCCGCGCTTGGCGTAGGTGCTGTTCTGATACTTCTTCTGGAACTTCTCGACCCGCCCCGTGGTGTCGAGGAACTTCATCTTGCCGGTGAAGAACGGGTGCGAGGCGCTCGAAATCTCGACGCGGTACAGCGGGTACTCGTTGCCGTCGGTCCACTTGGTCGATTCGCTCGTCTGCACGGTCGAACTCGAGAGGAACGAGTAGTTCGCGGCGGCGTCCAGGAACACCACGGGGCGGTAGTTGGGGTGGATGTCTTTTTTCATCGAAGTCGGCTCGGGTCGGCGTTGCGGGGCGGGTCGGGAACCGCCATTGTAGTTTCGAGCGCGGGTTGTGCAAGGGAGGGGCTTCTTAGCCCCCGATCCCGACCGACCGCCCAATGGCAAACATCCCCCCCGCGATCAGCATCGTCCCCGGCAGGGTGAACACCCACGCCAGGATGATCTTCCGCGCCGTCCCCATCTGCACCCCGGTGCCGTTCGCGGCCATCGTCCCCGCGATGCCGCTGGATACCACCTGCGTCGTACTCACCGGCAAGGCCACGAACACCGCCGCGAGGATGGTGAACGCGGCCACCACCTCGGCGCACATGCCCTGCCCGTAAGTCAGGTGCGACTTGCCGATCTTCTCGGCCACCGTCACCATGATGCGCTTGTACCCGATGGTGGTGCCCAGCCCCAGCGCGATGGCGGTGGCGAACACGACCCAGCGGGGGACGAACTCGGTGATCGCGGTCAGCTTCTTGTCGTCCTTGGAGCTGAGTTGGTGCTCCCCGGCGTACACCTCCAGTTTGACGAGGGCTTTGCGCACCGGCCAGCGGTCTTCGAGGGGGATGTCGCTCACGCTCTCGTAGGGCGCCAGCAGTTTCGACGCCTCGTCGGCCTCCTGCTTGGCCTCGGGCTTGAGGTCCGGCACGCCGCGCAGCTCCTCGACCACCGATTTCGTCTGCTTCAATTTCTCGGGGTGGTTGGCGTTCAGGGCGTAGTGCGCCGGCAGGAACCCGATCAGCACCAAGAGCACCAGCCCCATCCCCTTCTGCCCGTCGTTGGCGCCGTGGGCGTAAGACACCCCGCCGCAGGTCGCAATGAGCGTGGCGCGAATCCAGTTCGGCGGCGTCGGGGCGCTGCCGTCTGAGCCGTGCGGCTGCGCCTCGTACAAGCGCGTGTCCGGCACCACGCGCTTCAGGAGCAGGAGCAGGCCGCCGGCCAGGACGAAGCCGATGATCGGCGACACGAGCAGAGCCAGCCCGACCTCGAACGCCTTCTCCCACTTCACCCCACTCAAGCCCTGCCCTTGCAGCAGGCTGTTGGAGAGGCCGACGCCGATGATCGAGCCGATGAGCGTGTGCGAACTCGACACCGGCAGCCCGAGGTACCAGGTGCCGAGGTTCCAGACCACGCCCGCGATCAGGAGCGTGAACACCATCAACAGGGCCAAGGACGGCGACGAATCAACGAGTTTGTCAACTGGGAGCAGATGCACGATGCTGAAGGCCACCGCCGTGCCGCCGAGCGTCACGCCCAGGAAGTTCAGGAAGCCCGAGTAAACCACGGCCACCGGCGCGGGCAAGGAGTGGGTGTAGATAACCGTGGCGACGGCGTTGGCGGTGTCGTGGAAGCCGTTGATGAACTCGAACGCGAACGCCACCAAGAGCGCGGCGCTCAGGCCCATGAGCGCCGGCCAGGCGAGTTGGCCCATCGACTCGAACAGGCTCACGGGGTTCTCCACAGTGGCTGAAAAGAAATCGGTGGTGATGATTCGCTAATCCGGCCGGCGAATCGAGGCGGAAGTGGGGGCGGGCGGCGGTCTTCGCGCAATCTTCACGGGGCCGCAAGTGTGGCGACGGCGTTATGCGGCGGTTGACAGGATCGCAGAGCGGGGCGTTCGGGGGCGCCGGCGGGGTTACGGGACGCCCCGCCGACTCGGCGGAGCCAGCGTCGGGGATCTGCGGCTCAGGCCGGCCGATGCCGCCCTCGGCCCGCCGGGCATTCCGGCCCCCTAGCCCTCCGCCGGACTGGGCGGTGCCCGAATCGCGCGGCCTCGCCTCGGGCCACCGGGCGAGTTCGGGCCTCGCGGACTGTGTGTAACGTTGTCGGGGACGCGGTCAGCCCGGCGCCTTGCCCCGCCTCGCCTTGCGCGCCTTCTGCTCCTGGATCTCGGCCTCGACCATCGACTTGAGGCTGCGAATTTCCATCGTCGAGGTCGCCGGGTGGTGCATCTCGCGCAGTTTTTTGCGCGCCCGAGACAGCATCGCCCCGATGGTGTTCACGGGTAAGTCGAGTTCGGTGCTGATCTCCTCGTAGCTCTGGCCTTCGAGGTAGAACAGGCGCACGACCTCGCGGTCCTTGCCGTGGAGTTTGCGCAGCAGGCGCTCGACTTCATCCAGGCTCTCGACCGATTTTTGCGCCGCCGGGCTGGCCTCGTCCGATAGCTCGTCGCTCTGGTGGCCCGCGCCGGTGCGAATCTGCTCGCGCACGGTCTGCCGGCGGATCAACTCGTGCACGCACGTCCGCCGGGCGACCACCGCGAGGTATGTGGCGAGGCTCGCGTTGCCCTGGAACTGCCGCAGTACCTTGAAGTCGCCGTCGATGATTTGCACCAAAATCTCGGCCGCAATGTCCTCGACATCCTCGGGCGTCACGCGGGCGCTGCGCAGGTGGGCGGTGGAGTGGATGACGTGGTAGAAGAGGCTTAAGAAACGGTCCACGAAGTCGTTCCACGACCCTGGCTTGCGGCTGAGGCAGTCCGCGAGCAGGTCGCGGTCCAGGGGCGTGAGCGACACGGTTCCGACTCCCCAAGTCCGAAACGGGGCACGATACCTGTAGCTTAGCCGAAGCGGCGGCGGTTCTCTAGTGCCCGGCGGGGAATTGTCCCCTGTCACTCCCCGGCGGGCGCGCGTAGGATGCCACGACCCGCGCCGCCGCACCCAAGCCCCCAGCCTAGCGAGACGAGCCGTGACTCCGCCGACCGCCGAACTCGACGCCCCGACACTTGGTAAGCTCGGCGCGGTGCCCAACGACCTCGGGCGCTTCGGCGACTACGGCGGGCGGTTCGTCCCCGAAACCTTGATGTTCGCCCTGGGCCAGCTCGAACGCGCCTACGCCGACGCCAAGGCCGACCCCGAGTTCCACCGCGAGTACCGCGCGATCCTCGAAGATTATGTGGGGCGCCCCAGCCGGCTGTACTTCGCCGAGCGCTTGACCAAGCACGCCGGCGGCGCGCGCATTTACCTGAAGCGCGAAGACCTCAACCACACCGGCGCGCACAAGATCAACAACGCCATCGGCCAGGCGCTGCTCACCCGCCGCATGGGCAAGAAGCGCATCATCGCCGAGACCGGCGCGGGCCAGCACGGCGTGGCGAGCGCCACCGCCGCGGCGCTGTTCGGGCTAGAGTGCCGCGTGTACATGGGCAGCGAGGACATCCGCCGCCAGGAGTTGAACGTCTTCCGCATGCGCGCGATGGGCACCGAGGTGTTCCCCGTGCACTCGGGGTCCAAGACGCTGAAGGACGCCACGAACGAGGCGATGCGCGAGTGGATGAGTTCGGTCGAGCACACGCACTACATCATCGGCTCGGTGGTGGGGCCGCACCCCTTCCCGATGCTCACGCGCGACTTCCAGAGCATGATCGGCGCTGAGACGCGCCAGCAGTGCCTGACGCAGTTGGGCCGCTTGCCGCACGCGGTGGTCGCCTGCGTCGGCGGCGGCTCGAACGCGGCCGGCATGTTCTACCCGATGATCGACGACCGCGAAGTCGAGCTAGTCGGCGTCGAGGCCGGCGGGCGGGGCATGAACCCCGGCGCCCACGCCGCCACCCTCACACACGGGCTTCCCGGCGTGCTGCACGGCAGCTACTCGTATGTGCTGCAAGACGACGACGGCCAGACGGCGGACGTGCACTCGGTGAGCGCGGGATTAGACTACCCCGGCGTCGGCCCCGAGCACAGCTACTGGAAGGACCGCGAGCGCGTCCGCTACACGAATGTGAGCGACGACGAAGCGCTCGAAGCGTTCCACCTCTGCGGGCGCCTGGAGGGCATTCTGCCGGCCCTCGAAACGGCGCACGCGGTGGTCGAGGCGATGAAGCTGGCCGCGACGATGCCGGCGGATGAAGTGGTGGTGGTGTGCTTCAGCGGGCGGGGCGACAAGGACTGCGCCGAGGTGGCGCGGGTGATGGCGGGGCGGGGGTAGTCGAGGGCGGGAACGAGCGAAGCCCAGGGACGGCCGTCCCTGGGCTTCTCCATTCGACTACTCGGCCCAGACTTTGGCGCGGAGTAGTTCAAAGGACGTTTTGGGATAGGTCTGCTTTGTCGCGCCGTAAGGCGTCGCCAGCACCGTCGGCACCGGCTGTTCTCGCAAACGCTGCAAGCGCCGTTCGTGTTCTTCGTCAAGCAGCCGGGTTTCCTCAGCCGCCTTTTTCCCTTCAGCCATCACTCTCGCAACCAGCTTGTTCAGCTCGGCGAGTTCCTTCTCTTCTGCCGGGGTGCGTGCCCGAG
Organism: uncultured Fimbriiglobus sp.; assembly: GCA_964245865.1. GTDB lineage: Bacteria > Planctomycetota > Planctomycetia > Gemmatales > Gemmataceae > Fimbriiglobus. Next base: position 17,222 of record CAXTPM010000009.1, read on the forward strand.
GAACCCAAAGGGGCGGCTCCTCTTTAGGTGCGATGAGCGGCTGAGGAACCTGACGGGGTGCGTTCTTGTCGAGAGGGATGCGTGGCTGAGAAGGCGGCGGGACGCCGAGAGAAACGGGAGTGGCATGGAGGAGGCCACCCAGGATTAGAAGTTTGAGCACATTTTCCTCACAAACGTGAACGGCAGTTTGGTAACGATTAGCTACTATTCCGCTTGCTAGGCTGCAACTTGGTTGTTCGCCGGGTTGATTGCGATCGGGTCGCCAGGATCGTGCGGCGCCTGCTGGCGGCGGGTCTGCTCCGCCTCAATGGCGGCGAGTTCGGCCTGGAGGGCTGCCCTCTCCGCGTTGATAGCGTTCTGCTGCGCCTGCGGTTGTTGCTGTATAGCCGCCAACCGAGCGACCTCTGCCCTGGCCGCAGCACCTTCCGCCGGAGACAAGTTAGGGTTGTTGGCCGCAGCCGTGGCAGCGGTAAGCAGTGCGCCGTTGGCCAGAATCGCGAGGCCGTTGGCAGCCCCAGCAGTAAACAAAACACCCAGCCTCGCGTTGATCTCTTCGACGCGCCTAGCGAGCGCCTCATCGCTACTTGTCGTAGTAACGGACCCCGGTACGGCTGTATTGACCGTAGCGACGTTAGCTGATGCGGGCGCCCCAACTGGCGCCGCGTCGGGCACAATCCGCTCGTCCATTGACTCAAGGCGTGGACGGAATTTGAAGGAGTTCATCGTGCGGGCCTCTGGTATCCTGGCACCGCCTGAACTCCTTCAGGCGGTGCCAGGATACCAGAGGCCCGCACGATGACAATTACAAACTCGGAAACTTTTACCGACTCCCCCGCCTACTTCCCCTCCACCACCTCCAGCCGCCGGAACAAGAGCAGGTTCCCCTCCCCGACGGTCGTGTTCTCCACTAGCAGTTGCAGCGGCCCCGCCGGCGGCACGTCGAGCGGCAGTTCGAGCGTTTTCCACGCCCCGCCGGTGCCGGGCAGGTCGAGCGCGTTGAACACTTTGTACTCGCCCTCGGCCGAGCGGAACGTCAGCGCCCCGGCCGCGTCGTTGTCCGCGCGGTACTCCAGGCGCGCGACGTACTTCGCGGCGCGGTCGAGCGGCTTCGAGCCGCCCTGCTCGGGGTCGAGGATGAACTGACTGCTGGGCGCGTCGTTGAGGTTGGTGACACCGAGGGCGATCTTGCCCTCGTCCTCGACGGCGCGGAACTCGGCGACGGACTCGGCCTTCCAGCAGTGGAAGAACAGACCGCCCTGGCCGACTTGCGCCTCGGCGGGCTTGGCGAACTTGCCGTCCTGGAAGGTCGCCTTGAACGGCCGGAAGCCGGCCAGGTCCGCGGCGGCGTGGACCGGGCCGGGCTTGACTGCGGCCGCGCCCCTCCCGGCCGGCGCCTCGGGCGGCTTTGCCTTCCCGGCGACGGTCAGTTCGGCGAGTGCGAGCGGCGCCTGGCCCTCTTTGCCCTGGTAGTGGAATTCGAGCATGCCCATGTCCGCGCTGGTCGCCGGCAAAGTCGCCTCGAAGCCGCGCCACTCGCCGCTGGCCGGAAGCGAGGCGAGTTCCTCGGCCGGGAGGTCGGGCGAGGTCGCCTTGAACTTGACCGACCCCGCCGCACCCGCGGCCGTCTTGTAGCGCCCGCGCACCGTCACGCCCCCCGTCGGCAGGCGGAACGCGGGGGTGAACAGCATCCCCGTCGGCGGGCCGGAGACGGTGCGCATCGTCAGCACCGGCCGGCCGGCGTCGTCGGCGACGGCGCCCTCGATTACTGACTTGGGGTCGTACGCGCCGACGACCCAGCCCCCCGGCAGCTTCGAGGAGTAGTCGCCGTTCCTCGCCTGGGCGGTCGCGGGGGTGGACCCGCCGAGGTCGAGTTGGTACGCGGTCGGCTCGGGCGCGGTGGCCCCCTCGATGATTTCCAGCGAGCGGAGCAGGAGCGGCCGGCCCGGCGCGCGGCCGCTCACCCCGGCGGTGATCTGGGCCACCTCGTCCGCCGGGGGGGCGGTGAACACCAGCGACGCCCGCTTCCAGCCCTCGGTCGGCCCCAGCCGCTGCTGGGCCAGGTAGCGCCACCCCTTCTGCGACTGCACGGCAAGGGTCGCCCCGACTTCCGCGGCGTGGCGGTACTCGACCCGGACCTCGTAGCGCTGGCCGGGGGTCAGCTTGACGTTCGCCCGCGGCAGCTCGAAGCGCAACTGCGTCCCAGGGAACGCGGAGAGGCACGAGATCGATACCGCCGGGCGCCCCTCGTCGGTCACGACCTCGAAGTCCCCCTCGCCGCGCTTGTCCCAGTTCTCGGCCGCCCAGCCCGGCGGGAGGCCGTCGCTCACCGGGCTGCCGACGACCACCGGCCACTTGCCCGGCTTGCCGGAGTCGAAAGTTTGGCGGTAGACCAACGCGCCGCTGGGCGCCGGGGCCGGCGCCGCGGCCCCGGCGACCTCCCAGATCGTGAAGTCCCGCAGCGACAGCGGCCGGCCCGGCGCGGAGCCGGAGACGGCGAAGTTGATCTGCACCGCCTCGCCCGCGGGGGGGGCAGCGAAGGCCATGGCGCCCCGCGCCCAGACCGACGAGGGACTCAGATTCACCGACTCGAGTCGCCGCCAGTCCTTTTGGGAGAGTGCGTTGGCGAAGGCGCCGCACTCGGCCTCCAACTGGTACTCGAAGCGGACTTCGTACCGGGCGCCGGGCGTGAGCGTCATCCCCGCCGCGAGCGCGTCGAAGCGGATTTGCGTGGCGGGGGTCTTCGAGATTGTGGAAACCGCCAGGACCGGGCGCCCGGCGTCGAGCCGGACCTCGAACTCGCCGGCGGCTTCCTTGTCCCAGGTCTGGGCGCTCCACGCGGCCGGTAGCCCCTCGATGGCGACCGTCGCCAGCCCCGCCATGGGCCACTTGCCGGGCTTGGCCGAGGCGAACGTCTCGCGGTAGGCCACGCTGCCCGGCCGGGTCACGGCGGGCGCCCTCAGGGGTGGCGCGGCCGGCGGGACCGTTGTGCCGGCGGGACCGGCGCGCGCGACCTCTGGTCCCCGAGCGGGGCCGGCGGGCGCCGGCGCGGAACTCGGCCAGAAGAACACCGCCCCCAGCGCCCCGGCCGCGGCGAACAGCACCGCCGCCCCCCCGGCCACCAGCGGCCAGCGCGCGGGGCCCGCGGGGTGCTCCGCGGGGTTTAGCCGGCCCGAGGTGGGGGACGGCCGGCGCAGGCGACTCGCGCTCTGCGCACCGGCGACGGTGAAGTCACTCTGCGTGACGGGGTCTTGCGACACGTTACCGGTGGTGGGCGCGGGGAGCCACGGCGAGAGCGCGTCGATCACCTCGCCGGCGCTCTGGTAGCGCTCGCTCACCTTCTTGGCGAGCATCTTCGCCACGACTTCCGAGAGCGCCGGCGGCACCACGCCCTTGAGCTTGGTGAGCTTCGGCGGCTCGGCCAACTGGTGCTGCATCAGCTTCTGCGCGGTCGATCCCCGGAACGGCGGGTGCCCGGTGACGAGGGCGAAGAGCGTCGCGCCCAAACTGTAAAGGTCGCTCCGGCCGTCGGTCGGCTGCTGGAGGGCTTGCTCGGGGGAGATGTAGTCCGCCGTGCCCGCCACGTCCGAGGTGTCGCCGAGCGTGCCGGTGAGGTTGTCGGCCTCCTCGTTCAGGGAGCGCGTCAGCCCCATGTCGAGAATCTTGATGTTGCCGTCGCGGCTGAGGATCAGGTTGGCGGGCTTGATGTCCCGGTGGACGAACCCCTTGTCGTGCGCGTGCTGCAGGCCCGCCGCCGCCTGCGCGACGTACTGCGCGGCCTGCACATAATGCAACGGACCCGTCTTGGCCATTAGGCTCTGGAGGTCGTTCCCCTCGACGTACTCCATCACCAAAAAATGCACCCCGCCGCCCTGGCTGATGTCGTGCAGCCGCACGATGTTGGGGTGGTCGAGCGCCGCGGCGCTGCGGGCCTCGCGCTGGAAGCGCTCCAAACTCAGGTGCTCGGTCGCCTTGTCGGCGGGAAGCACTTTGAGCGCGACCTTGCGCTTGAGACTGGCGTGCTCGGCGAGGAACACGGTGCCCATGCCCCCCTTGCCGATCGGCTCCAGAATCCGGTAGGTGCCGAGGATGAAGCCGCGGAACTTGCCCGCGAGCAGTTGCTTGGCCTGGAACCCGGTGACGAGACCGGCGCGCAGGAGCATGGTCGCGGCGCGTTGGGGGTCTTGCGGCGTCTCGGCGTCGGTGGGGAAGAGTTCCTTGAGCTTGGCCTCCTCGACGAGTCCGCTGCGGCGGACGACGGCCAGGAAGTCGGTGCCAACGGTCGGGCCGGCCATCGGAATCCCCTGGGCGCGGGTGTCGGGACAATAAGGAGTTTGTGAATCGTAGGACAGTTTCGCGCCCGCGGCAAACCCGGCCGCGCCGGGCGCCCGCCAGATTCCGACTCGAACTCACGAAATCATCGCGCGGACCCGCCGACGCTAGCCGCCGCGCGGCGCCAGTTCGCCCGTGCGGATCGCGCCGAGGGCGTCGGCTTGCCAGTAGCTCCGGGAATCGGCATCCAGGCAGGTCAGGTACTTGCCGCCGTAGGCGTAGGTGTCGATGCAGACCGTGCTGCCGTAGTCGAGTACCTCGCCGGTGCGCTGCGAGGTGTGGCCGCAGACCACGACTTGCCCGGTGGGCCAGACGATCGGCCCGGCGAGGAACTCCCAAAACAGCGCGGCCTCGGGCTGCTGGTCGAGCGGCAGTTGCGGGTCGGCGCCGGCGTGCACGAACAGGTGGTCCGGCCCGAGCGCCCAATCGACGCACCCTGTCTCGAGGAACTTCCAGTGCGAGTCCGGCACGTCGGCGAGCTTCCCCGAGCGGCCGGGCGTGGCCGAGTACGACGCCAGGCACTGCGAGCCGCCCACCGACAGCCACATCTTGAGGTGGTCCGCGCCGAGCCGGGCGCGCATCATCATTAGCTCGTGGTTGCCGCGTAGGCAGACGACATCGTGCGACTTCTTGAGCGCGATCAGCCGGTCAATCACGCCCCGGCTGTCGGGGCCGCGGTCCACGTAGTCGCCGAGGAACACCAGCCGGTCGGCGCGGCGCGGCTTCACCGCGTCGAGCAGGGCGTCGAGGCAGGCGGTGCTGCCGTGGATGTCGCCGACGGCGAGGGTGCGCATGGGAGATTATACGGGGCGAGGCTGCGGGTTTCTGAGCGGGGGGTGTCAGCCCCCCGAGGCAGGCCATCGTTCTGGGCAAGCCGCAAGTGAGCGACGGCCTCGGGGGGCTGACACCCCCCGCTCAGAAACCCGCAGACCCTACGCCCGCACCAGCGCCGAGTACGCCTCCTGCAACTGCTTCGTCACCGGCCCGATGGGGTACTCGCGGCCGTCAATCTGCCCAACCGGCGTCACCTCGACCGCCGTGCCGGTGACGAACACCTCGCTGGCCTCGGCGATTTCGTTGGGCCACATCGCGCGCTCGACCACCGTGAGGCCGTGGTCCTTGGCCAACTGGATGACCGTCCGGCGCGTGATGCCGTTCAGGAAGCAGTCGGCCTCCGGGGTGTGCAGTTCGCCGTTCATGACGAAGAACAGATTCGCCCCCGTGGCCTCGGCGATGCGGCCGCGGTAGTCGAGCATGAACGCGTCGTTGTATCCCGCGTCGTTGGCCTCGTCGCGCGCGAGGGTGCAGATGATGTACAGCCCCGCCGCCTTCGCCGACGTGGGCGCCGATTGGGGGCTGGGGCGAATCCACTTGCTGGTCTTCAGCTTGATGGCGCGCTCGCCGTAGTAGGTCGGCCACGGGAACGCGGCGATCGCCACATGCACCTTGGTCCCCTTCGCGCTAACGCCGATGACTTCGGCGCGCCGCCAGGCGATCGGCCGCACGTAGCCGTCGGTCAGGTTGTTGGCCTTGATGACGGCGTTGGTGGCGGCGTCGAGTTCACTCACCGTGTACGGCAGTTCCATGTTGAGTTCGCGCGCCGAGTGGTGCAGCCGCTCGGAGTGCTCGGTGAGCTTGAACACCTTGCCGTTGTAGAAGCGCTCGCCCTCGAACACGGCACTCCCGTAGTGCAGGCTGTGCGAGAGTACGTGCAGCTTCGACTCGCGCCAGTCGCGCAACTCGCCGTTGT
>CAXTPM010000010.1:0-9850 GCA_964245865.1 uncultured Fimbriiglobus sp.
CTCGAACACGCGCCCGGCGTACAGCGGCACCTCGGCGCGCGACGGCCCGCCGCCGGCCAGTACGCCGGCGATGTGGGCGTCGAGGGCCGCGGCCACCTCCGGCGGGTAGCCCAGTTGCAGCGAAGTCTTGCCCACCGCCTCGGCGAGCGTGAGGCCGAGCAGCGCCAGGTCCGGCGGGTTGATGTAGGTCAGGCGCGCCGCGGCGTCGTACAGGCAGATCAGGTCGGGCACCGCGCCGGCCACCGCGTCGAAGGTGCGCGCCTGCTGGCGCAGGGCGTCGTCGGCCAGGCGCTGCGCGGTGATGTCCACGAACGTGAGGACGACCCCGTCGATGCGGCTGTCGAAGGTGCGGTACGGCAGCGCGCGCCGCAGGTAGACCCGGCCGCTGTCGCTCTTCACCTCGGCCTCGGTCGGCGCCAGCCGGTCCAGCACCGTCCGCGCCGCCGCCAGCAGGTCCGGGTCGCTGAACTTCCGCCGCAGGTCCGAGAGCGGGCGCCCGACATCCGAGGCGATCAGGTCGAACAGGTCGCGCGCCGCCGGGGTGTAGCGCCGGATGCGGAACTGCGGGTCGAGGAAGATCACCGCGATGTCGGTACTCGAGAGCAGGCTCGCCAGGTCGCTGCTGGCGCCGGCCAGCTCGTCCATCTTGAGTTCGAGCTGCGCGTTGACGGTGGTGAGCTCCTCGTTGAGGCTCTGCAGCTCCTCTTTGGAGGTCTCCATCTCCTCGTTGGTGCTCTGCAGCTCCTCGTTGATGCTCGTGACTTCCTCGTTGGAGGCGCGCAGCTCCTCGTTGGAGGTCTGGAGTTCCTCGACCACGCTCTGGAGTTCGTCGCGGGCGCGCTGCAGGTCGGCGAGCAACTGCGCGTCGGCCTCCCCGTCGGCGGCGCGCGGGGCGGGCGGCGCGTCGGGGCGGGCGGCGAAGACCATCAGGTAGTAGGCGTTGCCGGGGCGGTGCTCGACGGGGGCGCAGGAGACCTCCACGCGGCGGCGCCCGGCGGGGGTGTCGAGCAGCCCGCCGCGCGCCGACGCCGCGCGGTTCTCCTCGACCGCCTGCTGGAGCGCCGCCCGCGCCGCCCCGCGCACCTGGTCGTTGGCCAGGGCGAAGATGTCCCGCGTCGGCTCGCCGCGCGGCGGGTCGAGGAAGCGCGAGGTGTCGCCGTGGTAGAAGGCGATCTGCCCGTCGCGGTCCACCACCACCGCCGGCGGGGTGTGCCGCTCCAGGAGCGCCCGGTTGGCGAGCTGCGCGACCGGGGCGCGCGCGGCCGTGTCGCCCGAGCCGGGGCGCGGCGCGAGCGCGGCGGGGCGCAGGAACTCGGCCACCCCGTGCCGCGCCGGCCCCACCCGGCGGTAGAGCCGGTGCTTCTTGTCGATCGGCTCGAAGCCCATCTCGGGGGGGCCGATGGTCTCGCTGCCGCCCAGGAGCAGCGCCCCGCCCTCGCGCAGCCCGAGGTGCATCAGCGTCAGCACCCGGCGCTGGACCTCGGGCTCGAGGTAGATCAGGAGGTTCCGGCAGGTGGCGATGTCCAGGCGCGAGAACGGGGGGTCTTGCAGCACGTTCTGAGGCGCGAAGATCACCTTCTCGCGCAGCTCGCGCTTGACCCGGTAGAGGGCGTCGTCCTTCTCGAAGAAGCGCTCCAGGCGCTCGGGCGTGACCTCGCTCTCGATGCCGTTGGGGAACACGCCGGCGCGGGCCAGGCCCAGGGCGCGCTCGGCCATGTCGGTGGCGAAGACCTTGATGTCGAGCACCTTGCGAGCCTGCTCGGTCGCCTCGGTGAGGAGGATCGCCAGGGTGTACGCCTCGTCGCCCGTGGCGCACGCGGCGACCCAGGCGCGCACCTGCGCCCCGGCGGCGCGGCCCTCGACCAGGGGGGCGATGACTTTGGTGCGCAGCGCCTCCCACGCCTCGGGGTCGCGGAAGAACCCCGTGACGTGGATCAACAGGTCGTCCGCGAGCGCCGACACCTCGGCCGGGTTCTGCCGCAGCACCCTGGCGTACTCGGCGATGTCTTCGAGCTGGTTCAGCCCCATGCGCCGCTGCACGCGCCGCACCACCGTCGGCTTGCGGTAGCCGGCGAAGTCGTGGCGGGTGCGGGCGCGGATGACCGCCAGGATTTCGGCGAGCGCCTCGGCCGACTGGCGCGCGGGTGGGTCGGGCTTGTCCTCGGCCGCGTAGGGGTGCGCGGCGTAGCGGGCGATCGCCCCCGGAATCTCCTCGGGGCGCAGCACGCAGTCCGCGAGGTTCAGGTCGATCAGGCTGCGCGGCATCGAGGCGAACTTCGCGGTGGCCGGGTCTTGCGCGACGCACAGCCCCCCGACGGCCTTGACCGCCTGCGCCCCGGCCGAGCCGTTGGACCCCATGCCCGAGAGCACCACCGCGACCGCCCGCTGCTGCTGCTCCTCGGCGAGCGAGCGGAAGAAGTCATCCACCGGGCGCGAGTGGCCGCGCGCCTCCAGCACTTCGCCCAGGTGCAGCCGGCCGTCGCGGATGGTGACCGTGTAGCCGGGGCGGATGACGTACACCGAGTCGCGCTCGACCGCCGCGCCGTCCTCGACCTGGCGCACCGGCATGGCCGTGTGGCGCCCGAGGATTTCCGCGACCAGGCTCTCCCGCTCGGGGGGGAGGTGCTGGATCAGCACGTAGGCGGACCCCGCGTCCGGCGGCGTGGCCCGCAGCAGTTCGATGTACGCCTCCAGCCCGCCCGCGCTCGCCCCGACCCCGACCACGGGGAACGGCAGGCGCGGGCGCCGCTCGAAGTCCGGCGGGGCGCCCAGGCGCTCGGCGGCGCTGGAGCCTTCGGCGTCGAGGTCCGCGCCCGCGTTATCGCCCGACTGGTCGGTCATGAGTACCCGCCTGAGTGGCCCGCCCCCACTGTACGGGCGACCCCGGCCGCGGGCGAGTCGGGTTTCGCGGCAATCGCCCCTAGCCGGCGCCGGGCGCGAGGTACTCGCCGTAGTGCAGGCCCAGGCAGCCGTCGCAGATGCCGTGCGTGAACCGCGCGCCGGCGCGCTCCCCGAGGTAGCGGTCGGGGGGCGCCCTCGCCCTGCCCAGACCGCGCGGAGACTCGGCCACGTCGGGACTTATGGGGCGGGTGTCGTTCCTATTTTTACCGACGACCGGCCAACTGCCGCCCGACTCAGCGAATGACCGGCAGGCCCGGATGCGCCGAGCGCCAGGCCGAATCGAACGCCTCGCGCTCGGCTGCAGTCGAGGGCCGCGTCCGCACGAACAGCCGCGCGCTCGCCCCGCCGTCGAGGCGGTAAACCCGGCCCGTCGGCGCGAACGCGGCCCCGACCCCGGTGCCGGCCCACACCTGGGCGGCGATGGTGCGGATCGCCACCTGCTCCTCGGGGCGGAGGTGAGTCTGCGGCGGGTCGGCGACGGCCACCACCCCGGCGCCGAAGAAGTTGGCCGGGTAGCCGCCGACCTTATCGACCTCGGCCAGGATCGCCTGCCGCCACGGCGCGGGGGGGGTCAACCCCTGGGAGCGGTGGACGGTGAGTACGTGGAACTGGTTGAGCGCCAGCGAACTGGCCACCACGGCGAAGGTCGTGCCGCGCGCCCGAGCTTCCCGGTCGGCGTCCCCGGCCAGCGCGAGGAGTTCGGGGATGTCGCCGCGCCGCTCGGGGTACGTCGGGTAGCCCGTCGCCCACGGCGCGAGGGTGGCCCGGAGCGGGTCGAGGCGCGGCTCGAAGGTCAGTCCCCACACGAAAAGCGCCAGCGCCGCGAGCAGGGCGAGGCCCGCCGCGCGTGCCCGCCGAGGAGTCTCCGCCAGGCGCGCCAGCGCCAGCCCGCCGGCCAGCAGATACGACGGCGCGAGCAAGAGCCGGTGGTGCGGCCCCATGTCCTGCACGCGGTAGAAGTGGGCGAGAATCACGGCCGGCATCGCGGCGGCGAAGAGCGCGGGGCGCCGCGTGCGGGGGTCCGACGCGGCGGCGGCCACGGCGGCGGCGAACGCCAAGACGTGGACCCAGCCGAGGCACTCCGCCAGCGCCCCGAGCCGGTCCCGAACTCCCGCGTCCGCGCGGTAGGCGGCGTAGGCTTCGGCGTAGCTCGTCCCCGCCACGCGCAGCACCATCGGCCAGGCGAACGCGGCGACCAGGGCCAGCGCGATCCCCCCCGCCGCCAGGGCCGGGCGCCAGTCGCGCCAGTCGAGCGCCCGCCGCCGGGTCGCGGCCAGCCCCGCCTCGGCCAGCGCGAGCGCGAGGAAGGCCACGACCCAGAAGCTGTACCAGCGGCGGAACAGCACCAGCGCGGCCAGCAGCACCCCCAGCGCCAGGGCGTGCTGCCAGCCGAGGTCGCTCGCCGGGCGCGACAGGTAAACCCCCAGCGCCAGCAGGCAGAGCGCCACGCCGCCGAAGTCGAGATAGCCGAGCAGAGCCGGCTGCCAGAGCGGCGCGCAGGTGGCCGCCAGCGCCGCCGCGCCCGCCGCCCCCGCCGGGCCGAGGGTCTGACCGGCGCGGACTCGCGCGACCGCCCAGGCCGACGCCGCGACCACCGCCCCGCCGTAGAGGTTCGCCACCGCGAGTTCGTAGGCGAGGCGCGAGTCGCCCGCCGCGACCAGTACGGCCCCCGGCGCCAGGGCCGGCAGCAGGGTGTAGTCCGAGTCGCGGAACGACCCGAACAGCTCCCGCCACGCCCCGGCCGGGTCGCGCGCCAGGACTTCCGCGACGTGCCCGCTCGCCAGCCAGTACCCGGCGAAGTCCCAGTAGTGGGCGGTGTCCTCGCGCCGGACGAACGCGGCCGTCGCGGCGTTCGCCCACACCAGGGCCAGGGCGAACGCCGGCCCCAAGTGCCACCCGCCCCGCAGGCGCCCCGGCGCGGGCGCCCCGGCCTCGGGGGCGCGCGGCGGCAGCGCGAGTGTCAGCAGCGCCCACAATAGGCCCGCAACCACTGCCGCGTCGCCGAGGCACAGCAGCGGCCGCAGGACCGCCTGGAGCGCCGGCTTGTGCAGCCAGATGTTGTCGCCCCAGAGCGAGAAAGCAACGCACGACTCGGCGCTGATGAGCGCGCCAAACCCCAGGCACGCTGAGGTCGCCAGGAGTCGGGCCCGCGGCGGTTCGGGCGCCCACGCCGCCGCTAGCCCCCTGAGTGCCAGGGCCGCCGGGTACCACAGCACGATCGTCGCTGCCGCCAGGACGATCAGGTCCGTCTGCCGCGTCAGGTGCGCGCTTTGCATCGGCCAGAAGTGGCTCACCAGCGTGAGGCCCAGGGCCGAGGCTCCCAAGAGGGCGGTGCATGGGAGGGGGGGCGGACTCATGCGCTTCGGCTCTGGGGCGGGCCCACCTGCCGGGACTTCGGGTTCACCACCTCGCGCACCAGGTACAGCGGGCGCCCCTTGACCTGCTCGTAGATGCGCCCGAGGTACTCGCCGACGATCCCCAGGCAGCAGAGGTTCAGGCAGCCGAAGGTGATGACCGCGAGCATCAGGGACGGCCAGCCGGGGACGAACTCGCGGCCGGTGAGCACGTGCCGCGCCGCCTGGAACGCCACGTAGCTCAGGCACAGCCCCGACACCGACAGCGCGAAGTAGTACGGGAAGCGCAGCGGCACCGTGGACGACGACACCACCGCGTCGGCGGCGAGCCTGAGCATCTTGCGCAGCGGGTACTTGGTGGCGCCGGCCACGCGCGCCGCGCGGTCGTAGTGGACCTCGGCGGTGCGGTACCCGACCCAGCCGACCATGCCGCGGATGAAGCGGTGCCGCTCGGGCAGGCTCAGGAGCGCGTCGAGGCTGCGGCGGCTCATGAGGCGGAAGTCGCCCGCGTCGGCGCGCAGGTTCTCCGCACCCAGGCGCGCGGCCGCGCGGTAGAACAGCTTCGCGCTGAAGCGCGACTCGCCGGCGCGCGAGCGCCTCACCGCGTAGACGACATCCGCCCCCGCCTCCCACGCGGCGAGCATGTCGAGGACCACCCCCGGCGGGTCTTGCAGGTCCGCGTCGAGGCTCACGACCGCCGCGCCCGACGCCGCCATCAGGCCGCAGGTGAGCGCCGCCTGGTGCCCGAAGTTGCGCGACAGGGCGACGCCCCGCACCCACGGCTCGGCGGCGGCGAACTCGCGGATCAAGTCCCAGGTGGGGTCGCGGCTGCCGTCGTCCACCAGGATCAGTTCCACCGTGTAGCGCCCGGCCAGCCCGGCGCGCAACTCCGTCAGGGCCTCGCGCAGGTGCGGGAAGGCGTCGGCCTCGTCGAAGCACGGCACGACGAGCGACACAAGCGCTTTAGGGAACGGGGCGAGCAGGGTACTCACGGGGGGCACCAGGGTCGGCAGGACCGGCGGCGACCGGGCGCCACCCCGGCGACGATACCGCCCGGCGGGCCGCGCGGCAAGCCCAGCGGAGGAGGCGCCTCAGATGCGCCGCGCGGACAGGCGGCGCTCGTACTCGGCGGCGGTTCGCGCGGCGACCTCGTCCCAGTCGAAGTCGCGGCTGCGCGCGCGGGCGGCGAGGCGCGCCGCCGCGAGGGCCGCGGGGTCGCGCAGGAGCGCCGCCAGTTTCGCGGCCACCCCGAGCGCGTCGCCTCGCGGCACCAGCCACTCGGGGCCGAGCATCATCGGCGCCCCCGGCGCGCGGTACGCGACCACCGGCAGCGCGCAGGCGAGCATTTCGAGCACGCCGAACGGGAAGCCCTCGACCGCCGAGGGGAACGCGCCGGCCGAGCAGTCGGCCAAGAGGCCGGGCAGTTCGGCGGGGGCGAACTTCGGCACCACCGTCAACAGCGGCCGCAGGCGCGGGGGGAACTCGGCAAGTACCTCGCCCGCGGTGCGCAGCATCCCCGCGGTGCCGGCGAGCGTGAAGCGGACCCCCGGCACGGCGCCGGCCAGGGCGCCGACGAGGCGGGGGAAGTCGCGCATCCCCTTGCGCGGGTCGAAGGTGCCGACGAACGCCACGCGCGGCGCCGGCGGCGGCGCGGCCCCGACGGCCTCCAGCACCGCCCGGCGCGCGGCGGTCAGCCCGAACGGGAGCACCACCAGCTTCTCGGGCGGCACCCCGGCGGCGGTCAGCGCGAGGCGCTCGTCGTCGTTACAGAGGTTCACGAGGTCGGCTTCGGCGCAGGTGCGAGCCGCGGCGGCGGAGTGCGCGGCGAGGCGGCGGCGCTCGGCGGGTCCGCGCACGACCGCCCCGGCCAGGCGCCGCAGCCCCGGCCGGCGGGGGATGCGCGCCGCCTCCACGAGTTGGGCCAGCAGCACCGAGCGCGCCACCAAGAGCGGCCGCGCGGGCAGGTCGGCGCGCGGCAGCGGAAGGCTGCCGTGGTCGTACTCGACGACATCGAAAGCCCCGGCCCGCGCCCGCAGGTACGCGGCCAGCGGTACCGTGCCGGCGGGGCGACTGGTGTCCGCCGGGCCGACCACCTCCGCGTCCCACCCCAGGCGCGGCGGCTTCGAGGTAGACCTTCGCGGTGCCGAGTTCGGGGACCGGCTCGACCGGGCAGCAGTACAGGATGCGGGGCATCAGACCGGAAGCCCCCGCGCGCGGCGGTAGTAATACTGCAGCGGCCGCAGCGGCAGGTACGGGTCGATCCGCAGCGCCAGCCCCCACAGCCGTCGCTTCGCCGAGGGCGGCAGATCGCCTAGCTTGTCCCCGTGGAAGTAGCAGCAGTACATGCCGAGGCGCACGCGCGAGCGGGCCGCGCGCGTTGGGGCGAGGTTCCGCAGCACGTACTCCCACACCCGGATCGTCTCCTCGACCACCGCCAGGCGCTTAGAGGGCGAGTGGCGGACGGTGTCGGCGTGGGTGCGGAAGTAGTTCAGCGGCTCGGCGACGTAGGCAATATCCGCCCGGAGGCAGAGCTGGATGTAAAACATCCAGTCGCCCACCAACTTGTAGCGGCCGTCGGCCCCCCCGGCCTCGTGGTAGAGCGCTCGCCGGAACACCACCCCGCTGGCGTTGGGAATCGTGTTCGAGCCGGACAGGTAGTCGAGCACCTCGGCGCGGCCGGCGTTCACGTAGTCGGCGTCCCAGCGCGGGCCGCGTGGCAGCAGTTGGCCGGTGGGGGTTCCGGCCGCGTCGATCTCGACCGAGCGGCAGTAGGCCAGCCCGACGTTGGGGTTGCGCTCCAGCCGGCCGAGCAGCACCTCCAGGAAGCGCGGGTCGGCCGCGTCGTCGGACTCGGCGAGCCAGACGTACTCCGCGCTCGCCAGGGCGACGCCCTTGTTCCACTGCTTGAAGGTGCTGCCGCTGTTGGCCTCGTTGCGCACCAGCCGCACGCGCGGGTCGCCGGCCACCACGCGCTCGAACACCGCGAGGCTGTCGTCGGGCGAGGCGTCGTCCAGGAAGATCACCTCGATGTCGCGCACGGTCTGGTCGAGCACCGAGCGCAGCCGCCGCTCCAGGTACGGGGCGTGGTTGTAGTTGGGGACGACGACCGACACTCTAGGGGGCATGGCTCGCCTCCGGGCGCGACGCGGCGAGCACGGCCGCGACGAACCGCGCCTCGGCGGCGACCGGGCGCGGCGGCACGGGGGGGTCGGGCAGGCTCGAGGCCAACAGCGCGGCCAGTTCCTCGGGCGTGTCGTACACGTGGACCCCCGGCTGGCCGAAGTACGAGCGCGCCGCGATCGTGTTGGCGACCACCGGCACGCCGGCGATGAGCATCTCGACGATCTTCGTGAGCGCGCCGTTGCCGTAGCGCTGGTGGACGATGACGGCCCGAGCCGTCGCGCACAGGCGGCCCAACTCTTCCTCCGGCACCGCCCCGGCGACCGTCAGCCGGCCGGGCCGCGCGAGCGGCGCGAATACCTCGGTGCCGATCCCCGCGACGACTACCGGCGCCGGCAACTCGCCCAGCCGCCCGATCCACTGAAGGAGTTCCGCCATGCCCTCTCGGTAAGGCGAGTGCGCGACCGAGCCGAGGACAAGGAAGTGCGTTCGATCCGCCTTGCCCCGGCCCGCGCGCGTCGCTTCGAGGGGCCGGAGGTCGATCTCGGCGGGGTAATACGGCAGGTACTCGGCGCCGATGCCGAACCCGCGCAGTTGCAATACTTCTTCGCGGCCGATGCAGAAGACCGCGTCGGCCCGGTCGTAAGCCCGCAGGAAATGGTACAGCGGCCGAAGTCCGTCCTGGGCGCGGGGGCTAGGGGGGCGTTCGCCGTTGAAAACATTCACCTCGGCCGGGGCACAGACGACGGCCAAACCACGTTCCTTCGCGGCGTGGATCAGGGCCGCGTGCTCGTGGGTGTATTCGAGCACCAAGACCCGCGCGGTAGGGTGCCGGGCGATGGCAGCGCGGTAACTCCCGTAGTATCCCCCGAGTTCACTCAAGTCCGCCACGACTCCCCGCCCGCTCGCCCGGCGGTCCCCCCGGTGGCGGGCCAACCGCGCCCCCTGCGCAAGGCGGCGGAATCGGGACTGCTCCCAGTCGAGCCCGCCCAACATCACTGCGGGCAGTCCGGTGCGAGCAATCAGAGCCGCGATTTGCGCCTCGCGGCGCACGCCGCCGTAGCGCAGGCCACCGAAGGACACGGGCACCGGCCCGGCGTGCAGTACGAGCGGCTCGGCGGTTGTCACTGGCGCCCGCCCCCCGCCGAGACTGCGCGTCCGTCCGGCGAGCCGACGCGAGTCGGGACTTTTGCGGCAGCGGACTCGATCACCGCCATCGTCTCCCGCGCCGCCCGCCCCCAGGTGAACTTCGCCGCCTGGGCCGGCGCGGCGGCGCGGAGTCGGTCCCGCAAGTCTTGGTCCCCCATGACCCGCTCCAAACCTACGCGGACGGCCTCGTCGCTGGTCGGGTCCACCAGCACGGCCGCGTCCCCGGCGACTTCGGGCAGACTCGTTGTCGAACTCGTTAGCGTCGGCAGCCCGAAACTCATCGCCTCGGCAACTGGCAGCCCAAATCCTTCGTACAGCGACGGGAA
>CAXTPM010000010.1:9860-22548 GCA_964245865.1 uncultured Fimbriiglobus sp.
CTTCGCCCGATGCATCGTTTCGAGTTCGGGCCAGGTCAGCGACTTGCCGACGCTGTCGAGATCGATCGCCTGCCCGCCGGCCATGCCGATCGAACCGCTGGCACGCGCGAGCAGCAGGACGTGCCCGGCCACCCGTGAAGGAGCGGCCGAACGGGCCAGCACCTCGAAGGCGAAGGCGCTGGCATGGCGGTAAACATTCGCCAAGTCGGCGTGGTTGAGCCGACCGGCGAGGAACACGCCGGGGGTGGTCGCCGCAGTTCGGAGAATGTCGTCGTAAAGCCACCCGGTCGGGCCGACGACAACGAAGTTCCACCCATCGAACTCGGGCCGGGCTTTCAGTATCCCGAACGCCCGGAACAGCCGCTCGTGATTCTTTCGCGGCTCTAAAGTGCCGACTGCCAGAAGGTACGGTCGCCCGCCCGTCGCGGCGGCGACGGCCTTCGGCAGCGGCCTGGCCGGGGGGAGCGGGTCGGTTCCGTCGAAGTTGTGCCCAGGGTAAACCACTGCACCGAGCGCGGGGTCTAGTCCGGCCCGGCTCACTAAGTCCGACTTGGCGTGTTCGGAAATCGTCAGCCAGTGCGAGCCGATTTCCCGAAGACGACCGACGTACTGCCGCCACCAGCCGGTCGCGGTGCCGCCGTGCATCTCGGGCATTGCTAGCGGGATGGCGTCGAACACGGTCGCCACTTTCGGTACCTCGGGCACCAAGTGGAGCCAGGGGTAGCTGATCTCCGCGTAGCGGTCCCAGTAAATGACATCGAGCCGGCGAAGAGTGCGGAGAGCCTGGCGCAAGTCGCTCAGGACTTTGACGCGGCGCCCGAGTTTCCACCACAGCATCTGCGGGCGCAGGTGGAGGACATCGACGTTCGGCCCAGAAATCTCGCCGCTCAGGGCGGCGTTCGAGAGCGTGTGCGGCCAGATGAGCGTGAAGCGGTGCTGCGGGTTGTCGCGCACCAGCGCGCGGAAGGTCTGGACCGTCCAGTGCTTGATGCCCTCGGCCTCGGTGTTGAGCCAGCCGAGATCGAGGCCGATACGCAGCGAGCGGATCACATGGCCCCCTTACACGCGGAGCACCGGTCGAGTCCGTCGGCCAGCCGGGTTAGCGCGTTCGAGAAGTGGAACGGCCGGGCTAGGACTGCTCGGGTGACGGTCGATTCGCGGCGAATCTGTGCGGGCGTTGGTCGGCCGTAGCGCCGCCCCAACCCCGCCCACAGGCCGGTCAGGGTGCCGACGGCGTTCGCGCGCCGGCCGGCCAGCGCCTCGTGGCCCGCCTCGATCAGCACTCGAGCCACCTGGCGAGACAGCCACTGCAGCCGGGCGCGAGGCGGGCGGAGTTTGCGCAGGACCAGCCACCGGTTGCGGGCGTACAGGTGCCTGACGAGGGGGGACCGCTCCCCCCCCGACGTGCCCCCCTCGTTGTGGACGCACGCGGCTTCCGCGACGACGGCGATTGCCCAGCCGGCCCGGCGCATTCGCAGTCCCAAATCGACATCCTCCCAGTACGCGAAGAACCGCTCGTCGAACGCCCCGACTTGTTTGAGCGCGGCCACGCGCAGTAGAAAAGCGGCCCCAGTTAGCGTCACCCCAGCGCGCTTGGCGACGGCGGCGTCCAACTCGTAGAGGAGTTGCAGCCCCCCAGTTCGGGCGTCCATTTCGGTGCCAACGTGCTGCAGCCCGCCCCGCTCGTCCGTAAGTCTGGGCGTCACCGCCCCCAAACTTGAGTCGGCGTCCATCGCTCCGACTAACCTCGCCAGACAATTCGGCTCCGGGAAAGCGTCGTTGTTCAGCAGCCAGACGAACTCGTGCCCGCGGGCCAGCGCCCGCTCGATGCCGCGGTTCATTCCCCCCGCGAAGCCGAGGTTCGCCGGCAGCAGCACCAGTTCGCACTCGCCGCCGCACTCGCGCTCCAGTTGCGCGCGGTTCTCGGGCTTGGAGCCGTTGTCGATCACCAGCACGTCGAACGTGACGCCGGTCGAGGCGCGGACGTGGTCGAGGCACCGCCGCGTCATCGCCGGCTGGTCCCAGTTCAGGACGACGACGCAGACGCGGGCCGAAGGAGTCATTTGGCCACCGCGTCGCGGATCGTGTTGACGAACCGCTCCTCGGCGGCGACGGGTCGCCCCGGTGCGGGTGGGTCGGGCAGTGCCGAGGCCATCAAGGCCGCGAGTTCTTCGGGCGTGTCGTATACGTAAACACCCGGCTGCCCGTAGTACGACCGCGCCGCGATTGTGTTCGCCAGGACGGGAACTCCGGCGATGAGCATCTCGATGATTTTCGTAAGTGCCCCGTTACCGAAGCGCTGGTGGACGATCACCGCCTTGGCCGTCGCGCACAAACGGCTCAACTCGGCCTCGGACACGGCCCCGGCGACTTCAACCCGGCCGGGCTTGGCGTGCGGCGCGAACACTTCTGTATCGATTCCGGCCACCACGACCGGCGCCGGGAGGTGGTCTAGACGACCGATCCACTGCAAGAGTTCGGCCATCCCATCGCGGTAGGGGGGGTGTTGGGCCGAGCCGAGAACGAGGAAGTGCGACCGGGCGGAGCCGGAGCGCGCCGGGCGGGACGCCTCCAGCGGGGCCAAGTCGGGCGGCACGGGGTAGTACGGCAGGTAATCCGCCGCGATGCCGAAGCCGCGCAGTTGCAGCACCTCCTCCCGGCCGATGCAGAACACCGCGTCGGCCCGGTCGTAGGCCCGCAGGAAGTGCCGGAGCGGCCGCAGCGAGTTCGCCGTGCGCGGTCCCGGTAACCGCTCGCCTCGAAGGACGTTGATTTCCGCAGGCGCACAGACGACGAATAATCCACGGTCTTTGGCGGCGTGGATGAGGTCCGCGTGCTCGTGGGTGTGTTCGAGGACTAAGACTTTCGCCGCCGGATGCTGGTCGAGCGCGGCGTGGTAGGCCGCGTAGAGTCCGCCCAGTTCGCTCAGGTCCGCGAGAACACCCCGCCCGCTCGCCCGCCGGTCCTCCCGGTGCCGCGCGATCTGCACCCCGTACTTCAGTCGCCGGACTCGGGACAACTCCCAGCCGTAGTCACCGATCCGGGCCGACGCCAGCCCGCTGCGCGTGATGAGGTACGCGAGTTGTGCCTCGCGGCGGATGCCGCCGTAGCGCAGCCCAGCGGGGTGCGAGTGCATCGGGCCGGCGTGAATGACGGCGGCGTCGGTCGGATTCTCACTAGGCAAGTTCGACAAAGCCTTCGGGGTTTACGATGGTTTGCGGGCGACGACGCATTGCGCTAGGCACGGATAATTTCGCCCGACGTGGTAGTGCTGCAGGTTGCGAAGGACTCTTTTGGTCGAGAACTCGGGGTACAACTCCTCCCGCTTGGCATCGACTAGCTCCAGACCCGCCCGCTCAAGCCAGTCACGCACGTTGACGTTGCCGCCCCATTGATTCTGGGTTTCGTCGCAAAACGGTTCCACGTCGAGAAACAGATCGACAGTCAGTATGAGGACACCGCCCGGTTTAAGGACGCGGGGAATGTGGACAACTGCGTGGTCCGAATCCACTTTATCGAAGTGTTCCAGCGAGGAAACGGAGTAAACTACGTCCGCAGAGTTGTCGGCGAGTCCAGCGTCTTGAATGCCCTTGCTGATAATTTTGACCGGCGCGCGTAAATAACTGCATAGTTTTCTGTGCAACTCCGCGTCGATATTCCAACCGAGGCCACCCGCCGCCATCCCCGGATCGACGTTGGTAACCTCGTGACCCTCGGACGCTAGTACGAACTGCAGCCCAGCTAAACTGCCACCCAAGTCAATGACCGTCTGGCGCCCACCCCGGCGATTGATCTGGTGATAAACCCAAGGGTACTCGAACTCGCGTGTGGTGTTGTTCGACTGGAACGCGAACGGCCCGCGACGCCGTGTCATAACAGCGCCGTCTTTATTGAAAAAACGGCTGACGAAGACGGGTCGTCCGAACGGCGCGCCCCAGTGAGCGTTCCAAGCGACGTAATCCGTGGGTAGGCCACGCGGCGCGATCATAGCGAATGAGACTCCGGTTGATCCGATGGTTTATCACCGGACTCGATGGTCCGAACAACTCGCGCTGGCACGCCCGCCACGATGGTGTGCGCGGACACATCGTGAGTTACGACCGACCCGGCGGCGACAACCGCGTTCCGACCGATCCGGCATGGGCCGAGGATGATTGCATTGCTACTAATCCAGGCGCCGTACTCTACGATAATGTCCCGACCGGCCCGAGGCACCTTCATTTGGCGGTCGTGGCCAACTAAGCGATAATCGTGCGTACCGGTTAGCAAAGAAACGCCGTGCCCAAAAAATACATAATCATCGATTTGTATACGTCCTGATGATGTATTAAATAGAGCATTATTTACGATCGCAGTGTCGGCAATGTCGACCGAATTAATGTCGCCGTAAACCAAATACTCGTTGAGGATGGTTGACTTACAATCGCGCAGTACAAACTGCCTGAAGCATCTGTCGTAAATATATCCCACGACCTTACCCAGCATGCGAGAACTCCCGCCAGTGGAGTTGGGGCCAGACAACCCCCGGAGGACGAGTAAAGTTGGTGCCATGCCCGTCGTCCACCGATACACTCAGACGCAAACACTCTTCGTGGAGGAAAACTTGGCGAGCGGGGTGTGCGACGACTCCAATCGTAACATTGTAGTCCATTACGTTCAGCAAGTGAGCCGGGACAGAACAGACCACCGTGTAGTGGCCAGCCAACGTGATGTCAACAGGATCAGAGTTGCGGTTCGCCGAGCCACAAACAATGACACCATCCAAACTACTAATCATTATACCAACAACCATGCCACGCAACTCGCGCCTCACCTCGATCTCGCAAACGACATCGAACGGCTTGCGGCGATCCACACTTGCCTGCGTTAGCGACGCCTTTAACAAATGCACATCGTCATTTTCGTTAGATTTCGGCTGAAATATCTCGCTTCCGGCAGACTTACTAAAGTACAGATCGAGTGCCTCATCGACCTCGCCGTCATGTGCTACACTCCCGCCGTCGAGTAGGACAACCCGACTACACATGGCTCTCACCGCCGCAATCTGGTGGCTCACGAACAGCACCGTCCGCCCGCCCTTGGCGACCTCGCCCATGCGCCCCAGGCACTTCTTCTGGAACTGCGCGTCCCCAACCGCCAGCACCTCGTCCACGATCAGAATGTCCGGCTCCAGGTGCGCCGCCACCGCGAAGGCTAGGCGGGTGTACATCCCGCTGCTGTAGTGCTTTACGGGGGTGTCGATGAACTTCTCGATCTCGGCGAACGCCACGATGTCGTCGAACTTGCGGCGGACCTCGGCGCGCTTCATGCCCAGGATCGCGCCGTTGAGCGCGATGTTCTCCCGGCCGGTCAGTTCGGGGTGGAAGCCGGTGCCGACTTCCAGCAGGCTCCCGACGCGGCCGTGGATGTCGGCGCCGCCTTCGGTCGGCTCGGTGATGCGGCTTAGGATTTTCAGCAGCGTCGATTTGCCCGCGCCGTTGCGGCCGATCACGCCCACGACTTCGCCGCGCTTCACCTCGAAGTTGATGTCTTTCAAGGCCCAGAACGACGGCCGCTCTTGCGCGGCGCGGGCGCGCCGCCAGAGCTTGCGCAGCGAAAGCTGGTCGCGGAGCATCCCGTAGGCCGGCCCGGCCGCGCCGAGGCGGTACTGCTTGCCGAGTCCCTCGACCCTCAGTGCCACGTCGCCCACGGCTACACCACGTCCGCGAAAGTCGATTCCATCCGGCGGAAGTACAGCACCCCGCCGACGAGTAAGAGGGCGACCACCGCGGCCGAGACGGCCATCAGCCCCCAGTTGGGGGCGTCGGTGCCCAACAGCGCCCAGCGGAACCCCTCGATCACCCCGGCCATCGGGTTCAGCCCGTACAGCGGCCGGTACGCCTCGGGCACCAGGCTCGCCGGGTAGGCCACGGGGCTGGCGAACAGCCAGAACTGCGTCAAGAACGGGATGGTGTAGCGCACGTCGCGGTACTGCACGTTCAGGGCCGCGAGCCACAGCCCCACCGCCAGGGCGGTCAGGAGCGCGAACCCGGCGAACAGCGGCACGCACAGGATCGCCGGCGTGGGGGCCAGCCCGAGGACCGCCATGCCGAGGAGCACCAGCCCGAGCGCCACCGCGCAATCGACCAGCCCGCTGAGCACCGACGCGACCGGCACGATCAGCCGGGGGAAGTAGACCTTGGTAATCAGCCGCTGCTCGGCGACCAGACTGTTGCTGGACTGGGTCAGGGCGTAGCTGAACAACTGCCACGGGACGAGCGCGGCGAGCACGAAGATCGCGTAGGGCTGGCCGTCGGAGGGGAGCTTGCCGAGCTTGCCGAAGAAGACCGCGAACACGGCCATGGTGAACAGGGGCTGCATCACCGCCCACGCCACGCCGAGCGCGGTCTGCTTGTAGCGGAGCTTGATGTCCCGCAGGGTGAGGAACGCGAGCAGCTCGCGGTAGCGCCACATCTCGGCGAGGTCCACCGCGCGCCAGCCGCCGCTGGGGCGGATGCGCACTACCGCCGGCGGCGGTGCGCCCAGCACGGTCGGCGGAGTCGGCGGTCGGTCGGCCACGGCGGTCGCGGTCATCGGTTCCCTGCGGGTCGGGGCGCGGCGGGGGCGCGGGGGTAGGATACGAACCCCCGCCGGGCCGTCAAGTGCCCCGCCGCCTACCATACTCCCGCACGCGCCCCCGCCCCCCGCAGGTTCCGCCCCATGCCCGACGCCATCGTGGTCGGCTCCGGCCCCAACGGCCTCGCCGCCGCCATTGCACTGGCGAGGGCCGGCAAATCCGTGCGCGTGCTCGAAGCCGCCCCCACCCCCGGCGGCGGGGCGCGCTCCGGGGAACTCACCCTGCCGGGGTACGTCCACGATGTCGGCTCGTCGGTCTACCCGATGGCCGTCGCGTCGCCGTTCCTGAAGTCGTTGCCGCTGGAGAAGTTCGGCCTGGAGTGGGTCCACCCCGACTTGCCGCTGGCGCACCCCCTGGACGGCGGGCGCGCCGCAGTCCTCGCGCGGTCGGTGGATGAAACCGCCGACGGCCTCGGCCCCGACGCGGGCGCCTACCGCCGGCTGATGGGGCCGCTCGTGCCGCGCGCCGGCGAGTTGTTCCGCGACCTGCTCGGCCCGCCTGGCCTGCCGCGCTCGCCGCTGTTGGCCGCGCGCTTCGGCCTGCGCGCCTTGCGCTCGGGGCGCGGACTCGCCGAGGCGTACTTCCGCACCGAGGAAGCCCAGGCCCTGATCGGCGGACTCGCGGCCCACTCGGTCCTGCCGATGGAGTCGCGCCCCGGCGCCGCGATCGCGCTGATGCTCGGATTAGCGGGGCACGCGGCCGGGTGGCCGTTCGCCAGGGGCGGCGCGGGGGCGCTCACCGCCGCCCTGGTGGGCTACTTGCGCTCGCTCGGCGGCGAGGTGGAAACCGGTCGCCGCGTGAAGTCGCTCGCCGAACTGCCGCCGGCGCGGGCGGTGCTGCTCGACCTCTCGCCGCGGCAAGTGCTGAGCGTGTGCGGTGACAAGCTCCCGGCCGGCTACCGGCGCCGCCTCTCGAAGTTCCGCTACGGCCCTGGGGTGTTCAAGCTCGACTGGGCGCTCTCCGGGCCGATCCCGTGGGCCAACGACCAGTGCCGGCGCGCGGGGACGGTGCACGTCGGCGGGAACCTCGGCGAGATGAGCGAGTCCGAGGCGGCGTGCAACACTGGCCGCACGGCGGATCGGCCGTTCGTGCTGCTCGCGCAACCCAGCGTGTTCGACCCGGCGCGCGCCCCGGCCGGCAAGCACACCGCGTGGGCGTACTGCCACGTGCCCAACGGCTCCCCTGTTGAGATGACCGACGCGATCGAGCGTCAAGTCGAGCGCTTCGCGGCGGGGTTCCGCTCCACCATCCTCGGGCGCTCGGCGATGAACCCGGCGGCGGTGGAGGCCTGGAACGCGAACTGCGTCGGCGGCGACGTGGCCGGCGGCGCGAACACGCTATGGCAACTGTTCAGCCGGCCCGCACCGCGCCTGAAGCCGTATGTGACGCCGCTGGACGGGGTTTACTTGTGCAGCGCGAGTACGCCGCCGGGCGGGGGCGTGCACGGGCTGTGCGGCTTTCATGCGGCCGAGGCGGCGCTGGCGCGGATGGGGTGAGATCACTGGACTAGCTGGGGGCAATCGACCACCCCCGTCACTTCCCGCCCCCGAACGCCGCGTCTAGTGCCGAGACGCCCTTGTCCACCGGCGGCACGAAGTCGGCCGTCAGCGATGTCAGTTTCACGCACGCCAACTCGCCGTCGCTACGCACGATCACCGCGTCGCCCGCCACCGTCGGCGCCGCCCACACCCGGCCGCTCGTCGCCTTACCGCGCGCCCGCGCCTCGAAGCCGTCGGGGGTGAACTTGCCGAGGCTCAGGAGGCCGTCGCCGCGGCAGAGCAGGAACTCGCCGCCGACGGGGACGACGTTCGCGTCCGTCTGGCTGATGTCCTGCGACACTAGCTTGCCGTCGTCCAAACTCAGCGCGGCGAAGCGCTTGCCGCCCTGCGCTGGGTAACCGTAGACGCACTGCTCGTCGGCAGCCCAGTTGGTGTAGAAGAACTGCACCTTCGGCCGCGCCCAGACCTCCTCGACGGCGTAGCTCATGCGCGCCTTCCCCTCGTCGCGCAGCCGGAGCATGCGCGTGCCATCGACGCCCTGCCCCGAGATCAGCAGCCGCCCGCCCGAGAGCGCGATCGGCGTCGGCACGTTGGTCAGCCCCTTGTCCTTGAGTTTGTACGCCCACAGCGTCTCGCCCGTCGCGGCGTCGAGGCCGAGGAGTGTGTCGCGCGTGAGGATGGCGATCATGGCGCGCCCCGCCACGGTCAGCGGAACCGGCGTGGCGTAGGCCGGCTCGGCCGGCTCGCTCGCCCACACTACTTTGCCCGTGGCCGGGTCGAAGGCGATCGCCGCGTGCTCGCCGCCCACGGGTACGATCAGCTTGCCGCCCTCCAAGATCGGGCTGCCGGCGAAGCCGTACTGCACCGGCGTCGCGCCGTGACTCTCGACCAGGTCGGTGCCCCAGGCGAGTTTGCCCGTGGCCGCGTCGCGCGCCTGCAAGACGCCGCTGAAGCCGAGGGTGAACACCAGCCCGCCGCCGACCGCCGGGGTCGCCTGCGGGCGCATCGGCGAGCCGCCGAACGACTCCTGACCGGGGCGCGGGGCGAACGGCGCGCGCTCCTCCCAGAGCGTTTTGCCGGTCGCCGGGTCGAGCGCGGTCGTCACCTCGAACGCCCCGGCGGCGCCGGTCTTCGGCACGGCGGAGGTGGCGTAGAGCCGCGCCCCGTCGGACGCCACCCGGCCGGCGCCGGTGCCGAAGGGGCGCGTCCACTCGCCGGGACTCGGCGCGGGATTGGGGCCGAACACGACTAGCAGCGCGAGGGGGAGCACGGCGGAGCCTGGGGTTGGGTTGCGATCTCGGGCGCGGGCGGGTATCCTACGGCCGATCCACAACCCCGCCAGAGTCGCCGATGATCCGCCGAGTGCTGAACCGCCTGCGCGCCACGTTCACCGGCCCGAGCGCGCGCGACGCACTCTCCGCGTCGGAGGCGCTCGCCGCCGAGGTTGCCGCGCTGCGCGCGGACCTCGACCGCCTGCGCCCGCTGGCCGAGCCGTTCCACACCCGCCCCGGCACCTTCGACCCGCACATCTACGCCGACGTTCTGGTCAACAACGAGTACCGACTGCCGGCGCGGTTCGACGCCGCCGACGCGGTGATGGACATCGGCGCCCACGTCGGCAGCTTCGCGGCGGCGTGCCTCCTGCGCGGCGCCGGCCGGGTGCTGTCGTTCGAGCCGTTCCCCGACAACTTCGCCCTCGCCACGGTGAACCTCGCCCGCTTCGGCCCCCGCGCCGAGGTGCGGCGCGCGGCGGTGTGGCGCAGCGACCGCCCGGCCGGCACCGTGAGTTTCACCGACTCGCCCGACCCGCCCAACACCGGCGGGGGGCACCTCATGGGGCGTCCGGGGGCCGGCACCGCTGTGCCGAGCGTGCCACTCGACGGCGTGGTGCGCGACTTCCTCGCCGCGGCGGGCCAGGCCCGACTCCGCCTCTTGAAACTCGACTGCGAGGGGAGCGAGTACCCGATCCTCTTGACCGCGACGTGCCTGCACCTGGTCGATGAAATCTGCGGCGAGTACCACGAGGTCGGGGCCGTCGGCCCGGAGTTGGCGGCTGCCGGGCACGCGCACTTCTCGCGCGAACTGCTGGTGGGGTACCTCGAAGCGGCGGGCTTCGCGGTCGAGAGCGAGGTCCACCCGAAGAACGCGCTGGTGGGCCTCTTTTGGGCGCGGCGCCGCTAGCCCCGGAGTCCCGCCGATGCCGTGGTCGAAGCTCGCGCTGCCGCCGCTGTTCGGCGAACTCTATGCACTGGACCCCGAACAGCTCGTGGTGTGGGGCGAGCACGGCCTGTTCCGCTACGAACTCGACACGCACCCCGCGCTGCGGCTGTTGCACACGCCCGAAATGGTGGCTAAGCGCTTCAACCCCGCGACGGGAACCGTGACCTGGACCGGCGTCACGTTCCGCCTCGTCGGCGACCCGGCGCGCGTGCCGAACCCGGCGGCGGCGGGCCTCGTCAACACGGAAGGCGTGCGGCTGGAACTCGACCCGGCGGCGCGGCGCGTCCTCGTGAGGGGCGACCGGCCCGACTCGTCGTTCGCCGTGGCCGACTTCCCCCCGGCCGGCGCGGCGTGGCACGTCGCGGCAGTGCTGGCGCGCGAGCGCCGGTTCATTCTCGCTAGCTCGGGGGGCTTCGCCGCCTACGCCTACGCCCCGCCGCCCCCGCCGAAGCCGGAGTTCGGCGACATCTGGCAGGCTCGCGGCGGCGCGGCCGACCACGCCGCGCTGCTGGCCCGCGTCATTGCCGACGCCGACGACGACCTGCCGAGGCTCGTGTACGCCGACTACCTGGAGGAGCGCGGCGACGAGGTGGACGCGGCGCGGGCCGAGTTCATCCGCCTGTCGTGCCGACTCGCGGAGCGGCAGCGCAACGGCCGCGTGGAGGCGGGCAACTCCGGCGTGGCGGGCGTGGGCGCCGACCCCGAGTTGGCCCGCGCGCTGGAACTGGCGGCGCGGCACCAGGCGGCGTGGCGGGCGCGCCAGCCGGCGGTCGTCGGCGTCTCGTGGAACTACGTCGCCTACGGCGCGCTCGCGGCGTGGCGGGGCTTCCCGCAGGTCTCGGTCACGTCGGTCGCCACCTGGCGGAAGATGCGTGCCCGCCTCGCGGCGCTCTCGCCGCTGGACTGCGTCGAAGTCGATCAACTTGACGCGGCCGAAGTCGCGGCCTTCGCGCAGTCCGAACACTTCGGCCGCGTGCGGGTATTCGGGAGCCGATTTTACGCGAGCGGCGCCTACGTCAGTTCCGACGAGCGCGCGGCCCGGCTGCGCGCCCTGCTGGCGTCCCCCGAGGTCCGGCGCTGGCGCGGCCTCGCGGTCCACGACGCCGACCCGGCCGTCGTCGCCGAACTCGCCGGCGCGGCGACCCTCGAATCGCTGGAATGGCTGCGCTTCGGGCCGGCGACCGACCCCGAGCACTTCCGGCCGCTGGTGGACTCGCCCCACCTCCCCCGGCTGAGGTCGGTCGAGTTCCGCGCCTGGGGCGAGCAGGACCAGGCCGCGCTGGTCCGCCTCGACGCCGCCCTCGCCGCGCGCCGCCGGGGGTGACACGACCCGCCGCCAAGCTCCAACCCCCACCCGCACATGGCCGACCACGACTTCCACACGATGCTCCCGCCGCGCCACGGCCGGCTCGACCTCATGGCCGGCCTGCGAGCCTGGCTCGCCGAGGGGGGCCGGTTCGACTCCGGCTTCGCCACCAAGTTGGGCCACTTCAGCCGGTGGAGCAGGACCGAACCCGCGTGGGTGGGGCACGATCACTTCGACCCGGCCGACCTGGATTCACTCGCGCCGATCGCGGCCGAGTCCGACCTGTACCTGAATCTGCGGGCGCCGTGGTTCGCGTTCCCGATTGCCCTCAGCAGCCACCACCACGCGGCCGAGCCGGTGATGTGCCTCAGCCACAACCCCGGCCTGTGGGGTTTCGGCGAAGGGGGCGTGGAGCGGGCCGACGCGGCCGTCGCCGCCCTCGCCCGCGCGGCCGGGGCCGCCTACGTCGTCGCGGCCGCAGCATACGGGCCAGAGGAGGTGCTGCGCTCGCTGGCGCGCCAGGAAACCGGCGACGGCTACCGCTTCGAGCCGACACCCAACATCGGCCCTCGCGTCCGCCGCATCGAGTTCAATCTGGAACTCGGCGGGGTCGAGCCGACCGGGTGCGAGGGCTGGTCGCGGCGCGAAGTGACCAACGGCTACTGGCGACTCACCCCGTCGCCGGAGCCGCCGCCGCGCGAGCCGGCAGAGCCGAAGCGGCCCAGGCCGAGGCGAGGGTGAACGCAGGGGCCGGGGCGCGGTTCGTCGAGTGCGCCCGCCCACGCCGAACCGGTCGCAGATCGGTCGCCGCGTCGGAATCTTCCGCCAAACCGGCCCGGCCGTCGGATGCGGCGCCCGATCTGCATGCGGTCGCGGGCCGGCCACTCCGGCCCGCGCCACTCACCTGGGACGACTCTCCGATGCGCAAGCTCACCGCCACCCTCGCCCTATTCGCCGGCGCCGCCCTGAGCGGCTGCGGCGGCACCTCGGCCCCCGGCAACTCGTCGAACAGCGTCGGCGGCAACGCCGGCAGCGGCTCCCCCACCG
>CAXTPM010000011.1:0-17313 GCA_964245865.1 uncultured Fimbriiglobus sp.
CGCCGACGGACTGGCGGTGCCGGCCGGTGAGCGCCGCCACGCCGGCGTTGGTCACGCCCTCCTGGTAGACGAGTGAGAGGAGTTGCCGCTGGTCGAGGCTGAGGCCGTCGAGGTACTCGTCGGGGATGGGCGGGTGGGGAGGCGGGGGGGCGGCGAGCGACTCGTAGTCGCTGTCAGTCAGCCGCCACATCTGGACGGCGCGGGCGGGGTGGGCGCGGGGGGCGCCGGCCTGGGCGAACCGGCGCACGAGGAACTTGCGGACCCGGCGAGAAACGACGGCGTAGGCGAAGGACTCGTAGGCGCCGCGGCGGGGGTCGTAGCGGCGGCTGGCGCGGATCAGTCGGAACACCGCCGCGTCCTGGGCGTCGGCGACCCAGTCCGGGCGGCGGACGCCGTAGCACATCCTGGCGGCGAGACTCTCGGCGCGCGGGAAGTAGTCGGCGACCAGGGCGTCGAACGCCTCAGGCGTGAGTGCGTCGGACCCGTCGGCCATGCGTCACCGGCTGTGCGTGCTTGGGGGCACACGCAGTTTGCGGGCGGGGACGGCGTCGGGTGAGGGGGTCGGGGCTAGGGGGCGGCGGGCGGGCCGGCAGGGGCGCCGGGGGCGGCAGGGGTGCCGGCCGGGCCGGCGGGGGAGAAGGGCGAACCGGCCCGGCGCTCGACGGTCGAAAGGCGGTAGCCGCACGCGGGGCAGAGGCGCCGGCGGCGGACGACTTCGCGGGCGGCGGCGAGGGTGCGGCGGACCTTGAGCGGGGTGCCGCAGTCGGGGCAGCGGAAGCCGCGCAGCTTGGGTTGCGTGTTCATGCGGCCAGTATACGGCGTTAGGGTTGAGGCGGCAGCGGGTCCGCGTGGGGGACCAGGAGCAGCTCGCGCAGGAGCGTGAGCCGGTTGGCCAGGCCGAAGACCGCGTCCGCCCACGATGCGTGTTCGGCCCAGATCACTCCGAGGACCTCCCGCGGCAGCACGGCGTGGGGGAATGCGCGCCAGAGTGTTTTGTGGGTGCAGGTTCTGGCATTCGGCTGGCACGGCCGGACCCACACCCAGGGGCGGTTTCGCACGTCCGTCCGCCGGCCCGGCCACTTCCGCGCGTGCAGGCACCAGCGGAGGGCAAAGCACGCCGCGTCGGCGGCGCGGTCGCCCCGGCCGTGGTGCTCCTCGACGGCGTCGGCGAGCGCCCCGTAAGTGACGAGGGCGGACGGGTCGGCGGCGCACGCGGCGGCGAGCCGGCAGGCGTCCCCGGCGCCCGGCCACGACTCGTAGGTGTCGCCCGTGAGGAGTTCGGGCCTGCCCCGGAGCGCAATCAGAAGGGCCATCAGGTCGCCCCCTCGCGCCCGTACCGAACCGTCTTGTAACCGAAGCCGGCGAGCCGGTCGGCGAACTCGTGTGCGGCCTCGAGCGCGTCGGCCGACTCCGCGGCGACGATCACGGGCAGGTGCTTGGCCAGCGGGCCGGCGAGGGTGCCGACTCTCCGGCCGGCGACGAACGCCGGGACGCGGCGCCCGCAGTGATCGGCGTAGACGCGGACGCCCTCGGGGGTGGGGTCGGCGGCGAAGGTGTGCGGCCCGCCGGGGCAGGCGCAGAACATGGCGAGCGCGTCGAGGTCGCGGGCCTTGAGCCGCGCGGGGCTGTTGTGCGCGTAGCCGTGGCCGGACTCGTGTAGCCCCTCGCCGACGGCGTCGCAGCGCTTGCAGCGGGCGAGCCGGGAGCCGTTGGGGCCGGGGGAGATGCGGGCGAGTAGGGTGGCCATTAGGATGCGCACCCCCACCCGAGGCGGAAGGCGTAGCCGCCGGCGAAGCACGCCGCGCACCAGAGCACGCCGGAGATGAGGGTCGGCACCGCCAGGACGGCGAAGAGGGACAGGTAGGCCCGCCAGGCGGGCATGGGTCGGTCGGTCGCGGTCATCGGGTTCGTCCTCAGAGTAGGGGTTCGATCAGGAACTCGCCGCCGGGCAGAATCTCGGCCACGAGCCGAACCGGCGGGCGGGAGGGGTTGGCACCGAGTAGCGCCTCGGTGGCCTCGCAGACGAGCATCGCGGTGAACGCCGCGGAGTGGTCGCCGCACTTCCCGCACGGGCAGGGGGCGATGTTGACGACCGGCCGCTCGCCGCGGAGGAGCGCGTAGAACACGCCGCACGCGACCCGGCGCACGTCGTCACTGGGGGCGGTCACTCGGGCACCGCCTGGGCGAGCGACCGGCGAGCCGCCTCGCGGAGTGCCGCGTACTCCCCGGACGGGAGGGTGGTCTGCGCGAGGTAGTGGAAGCGCTCCAGGTAGCGGAGCCTCTGGAGCTGGGCGTCCGCCTTGGCCGCGGCGGCTTCCCGTTGGCGGGCCTGGTCGGCCGCGGCGCGCTCGAGTCTCGCCTTGCGGCCGGCCGCGGCGTGGGCCTCCCTGGCGTCGTTGGCCCGGCGCGAGAGTTCGGCGAGGGCGTCCCGCACCGCGTCGAGTCGGTAGCGGCAGCAGCGCTCGCGGTTGCCGGCGGCGATGCGGCGGGTGGGCGGGGCGCTGACCGCGGCGCACTCGGCCTGCTCGGCGGCGAGGGCGCAGGCGAGCGAAGTCACGCGGGACTGCTCGGCGCGGAGGCCGTCGGCGTCGAGGTCCGCCAGGAAGAGGTCGGGCGGGTCGGCGGGGGTCCACTCGGCGGGGGGCTGGTTGGTGGTCATCGCGGGGAGTCCTTTCGGTCTCTAGCGGAGTAGGTGGAGGACGGCGTTCGCCAGGCAGGAGACGCCGAGGATCACGGCGACGCGCCGGAGCCGGGCGTTCTCGGCGCGCAGCTCGTTGCAGGCCCGCGTCGCGCTGCGGAGCCGGTCGATCAGTCGCTCGACGGCCTCGTCTCGGGGCAGGATGTCGGGCACGGGGGCGGTCCTTTCGATCTCTAGCGGAGAAGGTTCCAGATGATGAGCAGCGCGTTCAGGCTGGTGCTGGCGCCCACCAGGGCGACGGCCAGGGCCAGGCGGTTGATCCGGCGCTCCAGTTCGGGGACGCGGTAGTCGGGGTCGGTCATCGATGGGAGTCCTTTCGGGGTTCGTGGGGGGAGTGGTGATTTCTGGGAAACGACTCGTTCGACTCACTAAATGCCATGTTTTGCGGCACTTGGTCGTTTCCCAGAAATCACCACTCCCCCCACGAACTAATTTTGGGATTCGACTTCGCCCGGCGCCATCTCGATGGTCGGCCCGGCAGCGTGCGGCAGGCGCCAACAGCGGGTTTTTGTGCCATAGCCCGTCTGGACTGAGTCGAGGCCGAGGGACTGTTTGGCCCGGTAGAGTGTGTTCTTCGAGATGCCTTCGGCCTCAGCGGCGGCAATGAGCTTTTCGACGGCGACCGGCCCGTCGGCGAGCGCGTCGCGCAAGAACTCCTCGGCTCGCTTCGACTCCCGCGCGGGCCGGCCCCGGTCGGCGGACTGGTTGAGCATCTCGTCGGCCGTCATCGCGCCGAGTTCGCCCCACTCGATCATGGATGTCTCGATCTCGCTGCGGTCCTCGTCGTCGGGCAGCGGGTCCAGCCTCATCGTCTTCATGCCGTAGTGGACCGACTGCGGCACCGGGCCGAGGTTCGTCTTCGACACGCACACGATGCAGCCCGCCCCGCCCTCCGGGTCGCGCCCCACCGTGAGCTGCACCCGCGCCGTCGCCGTGAACGCGATGCTGCCGCCGCCCCGGTAGATCGCCTGGCCCTCGGCCTTCTTGTTCAGGTGCCGGAGCGCCAGCACCGCGCACCCGGTGCGCTCGGCGAAGCGCTTGACCCCGCCGAGCGCCTCCCGCACCGACTGGTCCTTGTGCGTGTCGGTGCGGCTGTCGAGGAAGCTGAGGATCGGGTCGATCACCACCAGCGTCGCGCCCGACTCACGCACCTTGGCCTCCAGGAGCGCCATGTCGTCCAGCAGGCTGAAGGGGAGCGGGTCGTCCGCGCGGCCGACGCCCATCACGCAGTGGCATCGCGCCAGGTCGGCGCCGGCCGCTTCCAAGCGCGGCCGCACAGTTCGGGCGTAGTCGTCCTCCGCGCAGAGGAACACCACGTCGGCGGCGGGCCGCGCGGCCTCGGCCGAGTGCGGCATCTTCCGGCCGGTCGTCACCCGCGCCGCCAAGTCCACCGTGATGCCCGACTTGCCGAGCGCCGGGTCGCCGTCGATCAGCGTGAGCATCCCCAAGGGGAGGCGCGAGTGCCAGAGCCAATCGACTCGCCTGCGCTTGATCTCGCTGGCCAGTTTCGACACCAGCGCCCCGCGCTGGGGCGGCTCTCCGGGCGCCGGCTTGCGGTCGGGGATCGCGTCCACCACGCGAGCCGGCAGCGACACCGTTTTGCCCGCGGGCTTCGCCGGCCCGTAGCCCAGCCCGGCGAGCGCCTTCGCCGCCGCCGAGAACTCGCCCCCGTGGAACAGCCGGGCGTAGCACCCGAACTTGTCGTAGCACTTCTGGGCGTCCAGCCCCGCGATCGACCCGCTAAACACGTAGAGCGCCGGCGTGCCGTCCTTCGCGCGGAAGTGCCCCACCGTCACCGACGTGCCGCCCGCCTTGTCGGGGCGCGTGTAGTGGTCCACCTCCCCGCGGCGCGCGCTGAACTTGAACCCCGCCGGCTCCAGGATGTCCGCCGCCCAGTCCGCACGGAGGTTGAAGTCCGACGCGGCCGAGTGCCCCGCGGTCGCACCGGACTTGGGCGCCGGCGGGGTGAAGTCGAACCCCGGCTCCCGCGGCGGGGCGGGGCACATCTCGGCGCACAGCCCCGGCGGCATGTTCGCGGGCCAGGTGTAATCGGCGCCGATCGCCAGCCCCTCCACCCAGTGGTAGAGCCGGCCCGAGTAGTGCAGCGAGGGCGGCATCACGCACTGGGCGCCGGTCGATTGCAGCCGCAGCGACTCGCGGCCGTCCCACCCCTTGTAGCCCGCCTGCGTCGCCGGGTCGTACTCGAGCGCCTCGGGGACCGCGTACAGGAGTCGCCCGCCGTTGCCGGTGGCCACCTCGACGGTCGCGGGGATCGACCCGCCGCACAACTCCTGGAGTTGGACCGCCCCCTCGTCGGAGTCGATGTCCACCGCCACGATGCCGGACTTCGAGCCGAGGGCCACGCCGACGTTGGCGTCTGGCCACTTGGCCCACCAGCCCTTGATCGTGGCGGCGTCGGTGGTCGCGGCCTCCTGCCACTTGGCCACCAGCGGGCGCTTGCCGGAGTTCGTGCCGCAGCCCTTGTGGTGCCGGCACGCGGGGGCGTCGCGGTCGCTCAGTTCGGTCGGGCGGCAGAGGGGCAGCACGCGCCAGCCGCGGGCGGCGTAGTCGAGCGCGGCGGCGAGGCAGTCGTTGGGGGCGGTCACAGGCCACCGCCTTCGCGGCGCACGGCGGCGGCGAGCGCGGCCAGGCAGGACGCCACGTCGTCGTTCATCTGGCGGGTGTGGCGCCCCAGGTTGGCGCGGTCGATAACCAGCAGCCGGATGCAGTCTTGCGGCCCGGCGGGCAGGCCGTAGTGGCGCAAAAACTCCGCCACGTAGGGCAGCGCGTTGAACGACAGCGACCGCGCCACCTCCCGCCACTCCGCCGCCGTGTAGCCGGTGTCTTCCACTCCGGTGGCGCTCATGACCCACTCCCCTTCGGCGCCGGGGCGCCGTACTTTTTGACGATCTTGAGGCACAGCTCGCCGAGGCGGTTGAGGTTGTCTCGCGTGAGTTGCGACGGGTCCATGTCGGGCACGCCCAGGTGCGTTAAGAGCTTCAGCCGCGTGTCGGCGGCGTGGGCGTCTGACGACTCGCGGTAGCCGTAGCACTCCACCAGCAGGTCGCGCACGCGGGCCACCGAGAAGTCCGTCGGGGTCGCGGCCGGGGCCGTCGGCGCGGCCTTAGCCGGCGGTGCCGCCGGGGCCGGCCGCTTCGGCGCCGCAGCGGCCGGACTCGCCGGGGTCGGCTTCCGGGCGCCGGCCGGCGGCTTCGGCCGCGCCCAGTCGGGCAGCGGCGGGAGGCCGACGAACTTCCGCGCCTTGGGGTCGTAGTCCACCCAGGTCTGGTCGAGGCGGTACAAGTACCGGCCGACGCCGAACTTCACCGCGGCCCGCTTGAGGGCGTCGCTGAACGCCGCCTTCATACGGTCCCCGCCGTCGGGCTGCTCGCTCAGGCTCCCCACGTCGGTCTTGGTGATCCAGTGCCCGCCGATGCCGAGGCGCAGCCGGCAGACGACCGACCCCTCGGGGAGCACCTCGTAGTCGTCCTGCCAGTTCTCCGAGCCGAGCACCGCGTCGAGGCGGTCCATCACGTGCCGGGCGTCGATGTAGCAGAGGGCGAGGGCGCGGTTGCCCTTCACCGACTGGGGCTTCCACTTGACCTCGGCGGGGTCGAACGGCTCGGCGAGCGCGGCCATCACCTGGGCGGCGCCCGAGGCGTTACCCTCGGTCAGCGGGATCGGGGCGGGGTCGGTCGCGGTCACGGGTGTCTCTCGGGGGTGGCGTCGGGGGTTGTGCGGGGGTGGGTTCAGTTCCGCCGCGCGTGGCTCTCGGCCGCGCGGCGCTGCAGGTGGGCGAACTTGGCGGCGGCGGAGTGGGCGGCGCGGCCCCCGGCGAGCACGCGCGCCCCGTGCTCGGCCGACTCGGCCACCAGCTCGTCCAGGACGGCCAGGAACGGGTCGGGCGCGGCCCGGTGGGCGTCGAGCCGGTGCGCGAACACCGTGACGATCACGTTCAGCAGCTCCGTGCGCGTCGCCTCGCCGAGCGGGGGGACGAGTTCGCCGGCCTTGAGGCCGATGTCGCGGACGGGGATCGAGAAGTCCTTCGGGTTCACAGGTCGTCCCTCATGTAGTGGGCGTCGGCGGGGTGGAACAGTCGGGCGTCCTTGCCGTGGAACAGGCGCTCGCCGGCGGCGTACCGCGCGGCCATCGCGTCGATCTTCTCAGGAGAGCCGGGCCGGAACTTCACCGGGCGCCGCGGCGCCGGGGGCGTCTCGCCCGGCGCCCACCCGGAGGGGCGGGCCGGGAGGTTCCCGTCGGCCGTCCGGCGGCATGCGCCGCAGCGCGCGTGCTGGCACGGGGCGCCGCACACGCGGCACGGCCTAGGCCTCGGCATCGGCCCGCTCCTCGCCGGCGAGGGCGAGACCCGCCGCCCGCTCGCACTCGCCGGCGCGCTGTTCGAGGGCGCGGATGATCCGGCGCAGGACCGCGACCTCCGCCTCCGGGGTGCCCGCCGCGCCGCCGGCGTACCCGGCCCAGAACAGGGAGCTGTTCACGCCGCGGCGCACCTCGCGCTCGGCCGACTCGTTCTTGGCGCTCAAAGGGCACCGCCTTCCGGCCCGCGCCAGAGGCGGGCGAGCCGGCGGGCGAGGCGCCGCAGCAGTCCCGGAGTCTCCGGGGGCCGCACCTGCCACGGCCAGTTGGCGCCCCGGCAAAGCCAGTCGCCGTAGTCGAGGGCCTCGTAAATGTCGAGCGCGTCGAGTTCCCGCGAGTGGAAGTGCAGGGTGCGGCGCTTCGCGGCCTCGAGCGCGGGCAGGCCCGGCGGTAGCCGCAGCGTCGGCGGCGCCTCCGGCAGGCAGGTTTCGAGCGGGGTCGGGTCGTCGGGCGTCAGGTCAACGCTCATCGGGGTTCCTCACGGGTGGCGGGGTCGGGAGTAGTCGGCGCCCCCGGCACGACGCCGAGCTTGCGCTTCTGCACGGCGGGGAGCAGCTCCAGCCGGAGGCGCTGGATCGCCTCGCAACTGAGCCGCGACTCGGCTAGGCCGAGGATGGCGCGCACGGCGCCCAGTTCGTCGGCGGACACGGCTACAACACCTTCCGCTTGAGGGCGGCGACGCGGGCGTCGAGGTCGCGCCGCCGCCACACCTGGTCTTCGGACTCGGCCGGGCCCCGGAAGCCGACCGGCCGGGGCAGCTTGCCGTCGCGGACCAGCTTGCGGAACTTCTCCTCGCCCATGTCGAGGTAGCGCGCCGCGGTGCGGGCGGTCATTAGCGCCGCGGGGCCGGCGGCGACCGCCGCGAGCAGGTCGGAGAGGGTCGGGGCGGGCGGGGGCGACTCCGGTTCAGCGGGCACGCGCCACCCCCGTCCGGGCCTCGGCGGTGAGCACCAGCGTCAGGGCGGCGTGGCCGAGCGGGTGACTCAGGTCGGCCCACCGCGCCAGACCCCGTGCGGCCAGCACGCCGAGCATGGCCTCGCAGTCCGCGGCGGACCAGTCGCTCAGGCCCAGCAGCACCCGCAGCTCGTACGGCGTCAGACGCCCGCCGTGGGAGCGGGCCAGGGCCAGCACGCGCGTGCCGTCGTGGTTGCAGCGCCAGCAGTAGCCGCCGCTGTACGCCTCCGCGGACTCGGCGCACCCGCGGCACGCCGCGGCCTTCCGCGCCGGGTAGCCGAACAGGTGGCCGTTGGGGCGCGCGGCCCGGTCTCGGGACTTAGGCACGGGCGTCGATCTCCCGGAGCTTGGCCGCGGCGAACGCGGCGACGTGCGGGGCGAGGAACTCGGCGAGGCCGACGACGTGCCAGGACCGGCAGGGGCCGACCTGGCTCTCGCACATCAGCCCGCGGCGGCGGAGGGGCTTGAGCAGGGACAGCACGCCGTTGGGCGACGCGACGCCGAGCGGGGCGTACAGGTCGCGGATCGACGGCGGCACGCCCTCCGCTTCGATCCACGCGAGGACGGCGGCGTAGACCTCGCGCTGCCGCCGGGTGAGCGGGGAGTCCGGTCTTACCGGGGCGAAGGGACTGGCTGGCATCGGGGCGCACCTCCGGCTGCGGCGCCGCCCCCGTCTCGCGTGGGGGCACCTGGTGTGGGGTCGGTCAAGGGGGCGGGCTAGGCGGTCGTCCTCGCGGCGGCGTGGCGCTCGACGCACCAGGCCCGCCAGTTGGTCGTGTCCCGGACGCACTCCGCGTCGGGCTGGTCCTCGACGTACACGTACTCCGCCAAAGTCATCCAGCGGCCCCGGCGACGGCCCTGCTTGTCGCTGTAGTCCAGGTGGAGCGTGCCGGCGGGCGCCTTGCGGCGGTAGACGACAACCCGCTCGTGGTCGCGCGGCTCGTCGCTTAGAAGGTCGAGCGCGTCGAACTCGGCGCCGTCGCCCATCAGGTCGGTGCGGAACACCACCCGCAGGTAGAGCGGCGCCCGCCTCAGCTCCAGCACCACGCCCGCCGCCGGGCCTCCCTCGAAACTCGTCACTGGTTGCCCTCCCTGCGCGGCGGCGTTTCGGCGCGCTCGGCCACAACCCCGTCCGGGCCGGCGAACGCCAGTCGGACTTCGGCGTGCCGGCCACGCACGCGGATGCGGAGCACCTCGACCAGGACCGGCACGCCCCCCACCACGAGCCGCACGGCGTTGCGGGAGGACGGGTCGCCCGGCGGGCCGGAGAAGCGGTTCAGGATGAACACCACTGGGTCGCTCCGGCAGTCGAGTGTGCGGCCAGAGGCCGGGGCAGGTGTTGCGCCTGCCGCCCGCCGCACCCCGCCCGGTGCATGCGGTCCCCTCTCGCGGGGCCGGCCGTGAGTGTCGGCGTCCGGGGCGGGAAGCCCCGGCAAGCCCGCCCTCGCCCAAAGGAGCGGGTTCCGCCGACGCCATCAATTTAACCGCGACTTCCGGCCGATCCGGGGCATTCCGCCAGAAGGTCCGCAAAGAGCCTTGACAAGCTTAGAAGAGGTTAGATACGCCTAGAAAAAGCGGAACCTGCGCTCCCGGCGGCGCTACTCTTCGTCGCCGCCGGCCGTACCCCCGGACAGTCGGGGGGCGAGTTCGAGCCGCAAGCGGTAGTAGGTCACGGCCCGCCAGTCCCAGAGTTTAAGCCGGGGGCCGACGGCCATGCCGTCGGGGAACTCGCCGGACTCAATTAGCTTGCGGAGCAGCGACTCGGACACCCCGAGGAGTGACCCGACCGCTGCGAGCGTCATCAGGTCTTCACTCGGCGCGTCGATCAGTCGCGTCGTCCAGTGCGGGGCGGGCACGGCGGGCACTCATCGTGGTGGACTGCCGGCGGGGTCTAAAACGGAATGTCGCCGTCGTCGCCCGCCGGCGGGGCGGGGACCGTGGCGGCGGCGAGCGCTTCCGCCAGCGTCTTCCAGCGGCCGTAGGGCGCGGCGCTCGTGGTGTAGCTCCAGCCCGCGGCCTCGTACTCCGCGGGGCCGTCCTCCGGGCACGCGGCCACCCGCAGTACCAGGGCGAGCGGCGCGCGGCCGGGGATGTCGAGCCGCACGAGGTGGTCCATGCGCCCGTGGACGGCCACGGGGCCGTCGGGGTAGCGGAGCATCGGCCGCAGGCTCTCGGGCACCAGCGGCTCGGCCGCGGCGAGGAGGTGGGACTGGTACACGGCGAGCTTCTCGGCCCTCAGGCGGTCGGCCTCGGCCTGGCGCTGGGCCGCTTCGCGCTCGGCGGCGGCGAAGGCGGCGCGGCCTTCCCGCACAAGGTGTTCGAGGTCTTCGACCTGGGCGGCGGTCAGTTCGGAAACGGACATGGGCATTCCTCCGGGGCAGGTTGACGCGGGACTTGCTTCCTGACGTTAATACCCTAGCAGATTGCTAGAATCGAGTCAAGCAATCTGATAGCAGATTTATGGAATAGTGCTATACTGCCATCGTTCTCCGAACCCCGAGGCTTCGATGGGCGACACCCGAAAGCAAATCAATGTCCGGCTCAGTGCGGAGGGGGAGGTTCTCTTAGACCGACTCCAGGCGGCCGTGCACGCGAGACTTGGCATCAAGCCCAGCCAGTCGGACATCGTCCACTTGGCTCTGGTCAGCTTGGCCGCCGACTACGCCCCGGACTCACCTCCGATTCCACCCCCGCCGCCGCTCAAACCGGCCGGCAGACCCAAGAGCAAGAAGCCGAAAACCGATTAACTGAACAGATGGTCAGTAACGATGGTATCCCACCCACCTTGCGCTAGGGCAAGCGGCTTACGCCGATTTTGGTGAATAGTCGGGCGTACAGGTGTGGGCGCATGGCCAGCTAGCCGCTGTCCTAGAACACGGGCACCTTCTAACGGAGTGCCCGCCCATGGCCTACCCAGTTCGCTTGCTGCTCGCGGCGCTCACTTGCGCCGTTCTGATGTCAACTTGTGCGGCTCAGACCATCACAATTCCGATCCCCCATGGCCCGGTCAAGGCGCCAGAAGGTAAGGAGCCGTGGAAGGACTGGAGGCCCGGCCAGGAGTTCTGGGTGATGCCCGACCAGCCGCTCTATCCAGGAGTGTTTTGGCCACTAAGCAAGTCGGAGCGAGGTGCGGCTAGGATGCTCAAACTTTTCGCGGCCGACGACTACAAGGGGGTGCTAGCCGAAATTGACGGCACGATCACGTTCGGGCTTCGCCCGATGACGAAGGTTAAGCTTTTGGAGCTAGTCGAGAGTCCGAAGCCGGCCGGAGTCCAGCTTGCCGAGGTCCGCGTGCTGACCGGCGCGGCAACTGACCAGGCGGGATTCTTACCCGCGGCCATGCTGGCCACTGACTCCCCCGAGTTGACCAAGAGTGCGGCGGCAATCACGATCGACGATCGTAAGTTACTGTTCCAAGCTTACTTGGCGTACTTCGACGAAGCGCTGTCGAAAGCCGCCAAAGACTGTATCGATGCG
Organism: uncultured Fimbriiglobus sp.; assembly: GCA_964245865.1. Lineage (GTDB taxonomy): Bacteria > Planctomycetota > Planctomycetia > Gemmatales > Gemmataceae > Fimbriiglobus. The sequence goes on from CAXTPM010000011.1 coordinate 11,504, forward strand.
CGATACGTGCGCGGCCACAGGCTTGAGTTCGAGACGCTGGCCGCTAAACACCTGGAAGATGACCGCAGCGGGCTAATGAAACGGCAAAAGGTAGATGCCGACCAGCTACGGCAAGTTGTCGCATTTGGATTTGCGCAAGGGTGGAACGAGAAGTACACCGACCGCTAACGCATGCTACGCCGCGCCGAAGCGCCTGAAGCTCTCCCCCGACTCGGCCACGCGCGAGGCTGCCACCGTGGCGTATGCTTCGGTCAGCGGCCAGTAACGCGCCTACCGCGACATGTTCGGCCGGCCCGCCAAGTAGCTTTCCCCCGCCGCGGCCATGCGGATGTCACTTACCAATTGGACTCGGGCGCCCCCAGGTGGCGCCGCACCATGGCCATGACCTTCTCGCCGAACTCGGTCAGTGCCAGGCCCGAGCCGTTGCACCACGGGCAGTAGTACCACCCGCCGGCCGACTCGTCGCGGTCGCGGCCGCGACCGCCGCACGCCCCGCAGGCTGCCTCCAACTCCGGTGGCGTGAGTTCCGCCGGCTCGGGGGCCGCGTCCGTCTGGCCGGGCATCGCGTTCTCCTAATTCTTGTGAGCCTTCAGCCAGTCATCGACCGCCCGGATGAGCGCGACCGATTTGTCCACGGCGCGCGCGATTAGCGCGTTCGTCAGCTCGCCGTTCAGCTCCAAAGGTCCCCCGATTTTAGCCCCGGCGAGGAGCGGCAGCCCCCGCGTCTGATCCACGTAGGCCTGGTCGACCACGCCCGCCCTGTGGACCAGCACGTTCCTCACGGCGGCGAGGGCGGCAAAGCAGGGGTCGTTGATCGCCCCGAGTACGGCCTCGCTGTCGTCCGCAAAGGCTCTGACGTAGGCGTCGCGGATGCCGCGCAAAGTTTGAAAGCTCATGTCCTCGCGCCAGACCGTGCCCATCACCTTCGAGACATCGTACCCGTGCTCTTCTAAGAACTTCAACTTGATCGACCTGTCGGCGGGCTTCTGCTCGGGCGCCGGCCTCGGCGTGAGTGCGGAGGCGTTCGCCGTGCGGTGCTCGTCCCCCCGCGCGTCCGCCGCCTCTTTCTTCGAGAGTGACCCTCTCAGGGTGGCTAGCCCTCTCGGGTGGTGGTTGACCGCCTGCTCCCACAGATCACCGGCCATTGTCTCGAACGCAGTCCAAGTGCCGATTACGGCCGACGCCAACCAGGACTGGATGGTGTCCACTTCCTCGTGGTTGGCGAGGTTTAAGTTGGCGGCCAGAGTCGATGCGATCTCCCGGAATCTCGCCTCTAACCTTTCGTGAGACTCGAATTGGTTGCTCAGTAAGCTGGAGAGGATGCCGTAGAACTCCGCCTCCACCTCTTTCAACTCGGACGCGTCGAGCTGCTCGGCCGTCCTGTTGCCGACTTTAGGATTTCGGTCTTTGTAGGTGCTGAAAGCCGCGACGCTGGCTCCGGCCCTCAGTCCCATGACAAGTGAGATCACGAACGGCATTAAAATCTGGCTGTCGTTTCTGCTGAGGTTCTTTATGAACGACTCGCCAACCTGACTGACAAAGCGATTCGCCAGGGGAACTGCCTTGTACGCCGCGTAGTCCGGCCTGGGAATCAGGGAAGCCAACTTCCAGGTGTCTACATCCCTCGCGGGTTCCAGTAGATTTGGAGACGGCTCGGGGGGCTGCTGGCTATCGCTCATGCCGGCGTTCTACCGGCCCGTCCAGATGCACGGGCGCTCAGCTCTCCCCCGACTCGGCCACCAGGGAGCGGCCCGCGGCCTGCGCGGCGGTCGGGGGCCGGTAGTTTGGCGTGCGGGGGCGGCCGCCGGGGGCCAGTAGGCCAGGGGTGGGCGCCTGGCCAGCTAGCCGGCCTACTAGAACACAAGGACTTCTCCGGAGTGCCGCCGTGTCGAGCCGACCCCCCGCCGCCGACCGCCGGAACAACTTCGGCCTCATCCGCCTCACGCTCGCCGTCCTCGTGCTGTACTCGCACAGCTACCCGCTGGCTCAGGACGGCACCAACGATGGCGAGCCGCTATTCGCCGCGACCGGAGTTTTGACGCTGGGCTGGGTGGGCGTGAGCGGTTTTTTCGTCGTTAGCGGCTACTTGATTACGCTCAGTTGGTTCCGGTGCGAGTCGGCCGCAGAGTTTGTGCGCAAGCGGCTCCTTCGCATCTACCCCGGCTACTTGGTCGCGCTCGGCTTTAGTCTGGCGGTCGGCGCCGCGACCTCTCCTAGCCCGCTCGGCTACCTCAAAGGAGCCTACAACCAAAACGACTCCGTCCTCCGGGCATCCTTATTCATTGACGCATCAATCGTGGGCACCCTTGGGGCGTTTCCGAACAACCCGGTGCCGGGGAACTCCAACGGATCGCTCTGGACGCTGCAACCCGAACTCAGGTGCTACGCCTGCGTCATCGCGGCCGGCGCCTTCGGAGTTCTCGGCCGACTCAGGCCGACCCTCCTCGCGTTGGCGGCGGCTTACGCCCTCTACGCGGTCAACGCGGTTCATTTGCACGATGTCGGAAACAAGTTCGGCCTCCTAGCAGTCAATTTTCTGCTGGGCAGCTTCGCGGCGGCGTTGTGGCCCGACCGGCCGCCCCGCATCGCTATGTGGCACGTCTTGGCGGCGATCGTAGTTCTCGCCCTCGCCTTGGCGACTCGCCGGCCGTCGGCGGTCCAGTTATCTGCCCCTCTAGTTCTGGCGGCTGTTGTGTTCGGCGGCGCGTACGCACCTCTTAAACCGTTCTTTGATCGTATTAACAAGACCGACTTGTCGTACGGGATCTATCTTTACGCTTTTCCCGTCCAGCAGTCGTGGGTGCATTTCGCCGCCGTCCGCGACCCACTGACGCTATTTGCCGTGTCGCTGCCGGTGACGACGGGCCTGGCCTATCTGAGTTGGGTATATGTGGAGTGGCCAGCTACGGTGATCGCCCACCGGGGCAGTCAGCGGCCAGTAGCCCCGGCCCGTCCACCAGCGAGCAGCCACGCGGCCGTCAGCCAGTAGCCGGGGAGCGGCGCCCGGCTTATGCGGCGGTCGGCCGGCCGGGATCGCGTTCTATACTCGGGCGCCGGCCGTCCCCGCCACCCCGCGAGTCCCCGCTATGATCCCCGGAGCCGTCGCCCGCCTGTTGCGCCGCGCCGCCGCTCGCGCCGCCGCGGCGTGACCCGCCTCCCCCGAAATCCCCGACGAGAGCGGGCACTTCGGGGGAGGCCGGTCACGCCCCCGCCCCCGGCCGGATGTCGCGCCCCCGGAGGAACTCCCGCCACCGCAGGAGCGGCCGGCGGGCGCGGGGGGCTAGCCTACGGGGTGGCCGGGGGCGCGCGGCACTTGACTCGGCGGGCGGGTCAAGTGGCGAGGCGCTTTAAACGGCCCTGTCAAGTGGAATAAACTTTGTCGCAAGCCTAGACGCGGGGCGGGAGACTGTGGTGAGATGGGCGAGTTGCCCATTAGCCCCTGAGAGTACGCTACGTGTTCATCAATCGCACGTTTGGTTCCTGCGTCGGCATTACCATAGAGTCCCGACGGGTCACTTCTCTGACGCTACCGACGGCGTTCCCCGCCGGTCGGGCTGATGTGATTATCGACTTTGCGGACGGTGGCCCCGCTCGTGCTGTTCCGATGTCCAGGACCGAAGTCCAGGACTTTCCCGAAGCCTTGCAGCAACTTGATCTCGGCCGCCCCCAGGCGCTCCTGGCAATCATGCTGGCATCCATGCCGAGGCTCAAAATCGGACTGGGTTGAGGCCGGCAACGGACCCCGAATGGAAGGAAGAGGCTAGCGCACCAACTCGCCCGCAACTAGACTCAGGGTCAGGTTTCCCACCAACTCAGGAGTCCGCCCGATGGCCACCACACACGCGCTCGTCGTTCCTTTCCTCAACGAAGACCCGGTGTACGCCTTCGGGGTCGAGTTCGGGCAGCTTTACGCACGCATGCGATCCGGCGAGGAAGTGATCGAGGACTACTTCACCATCCAGAACCAGGACCAGATTCTGCTGATGGCGAGTCGGCTGGGGTGGAGGGTGGTCGAGTGTGAGCAGCGCGAGAGGAAGTCGTGGGGGCGGGATTGGTTCTGGTGCAAAATGGAAAAGGGGCCGGCCCCCTCTCCAGTCGGCGGCGACTGAGGAAGGGGCCGGCGGGGGCTACGTTACTACTTGCCGCCGGTGTGAGTCGCCCGGACCAAGGTCCAGGTGATCGACACATGGCAGCCCTGACAGGGCGGAACGCGGTGCCCCTTCGGGAAAGTCCTCTCGGGCTTCCCGCAGTGGTCGGCCCGGTAGATGCCGGGAACCTGAACCGTGCCGCCGGTATGAACTTGAGTCACGGTGTGACCCCTAGCCCGCACTTTAAATGGACGCAACGGCCTGCGTGAGGTAAAATACCTACGCTGCGGGACATCAGACCGCGCCCCCAACAGCCGGTTCGTCGCACTTCCGCCGTAGGAAGTTGAGGTGCGATGACCGGCTTGCTTCGTTGACCGCACTTCGGTCGTGTATTAATTCGGCTGTCAATCGCCTTTCTGTTTTAGTCGCCAGACCCCGTGCTCGCGGGATTCGAATTGGTCCTCGCCCAGCAGTGCCGAGAGCGTCCCCGGCGGAATCCCGGTCTGGGCCAATATGTCTTGTCGTGTTGCCTGGCCGGTGCGCATCAGAAACTCAACTAGGCGGCTGCGCGAGTGATCACGGCTGCGGCGAACTATTGCCTCGATCTGATTAACCCTTTCACGCTTTGGCGTAGTCTGGATGTCGGGTTCGGGCTGGTGCCCGCCCTTCACGAGCAGCGTGTCGATTTCAAGGATCATCCTGTCGATCCGATCAACCTCTTCGAGCAACGCAGCCTTCTTCGCCTTCAGCAAGCGAACGACCTCGAAGTACGAATCTGTTTCGGGGCGGCTCATCGCGTGACAAGGCAGTACAAGGTTTGGTTGCGGAACTGACATGAACAGTTATAGCCCGGTGCCTCTTGCCAGTCAAACGGAATGTGCGCGGCGCTGGGGTCGCGCGGGCCGTCCGGGCGGTTGTTATAACAACTGACACGGATTTGGCAGCACGCCCTTTCCTTGCGCATGTTCCTGATTTTGTGGCTGTGAGGCGCCACTACTAAGCTTCCGCCGGCGGAAGGCACGCGGTATACCCGCTGCATGGCGCACATCGAGCGGGTCCGACTCGTCCGCTACACCCTCGGCGGGAAGCGCGTCCCCAAGGGCACCCCCGGCGCGGTGAAGTCGAGTACCCTCTCGCCCAAGTGGTACGGCGTCGGCGTGCCGGGGTTCCCGCCCCGCAAGCGCGTCTCCCTCGCGCGCAACAAGGCCGCGGCCCAGCGGATGTTGGACGACTTGGTGCGCGCCCACGAGCGCGGCGCCGCCGGCCTCCCCGACGCGGCCGCGCTCGCCCGGCCGCTCGCGGAGTGGGTAGCCGAGTTCGCCTCGGATGTCGCCCTCGGACTCGCCGGCCGCAAGGGCGCACGCCGCGCGCCCGGCCCCAAGTCGAGCGCCGCCGCCACGCAGTACGCCCGCGCGATCTTCCTGGACGGCCTCGACTACTCGAGCGCCGGCGACTTCGGCCCCGGCACCGCCCGCGAGGTGGCGCGGCTCCTGAAGTCCCGCACCGCCGGCGACGAGCCGGACTGGTCGGCGCAGACGGCCGAGCACCACCTCAAAGGCGCCCGGCGTTTCTGCCGCTGGCTGTCGGCGAAAGTCCCGCGCGTGCGCGCGGACTCCCTCGACGCCGTGGCGGGCCTCGACGCCCGCAACCGCCGGACCTACAAGCGCCGCGCGGCGACCCCGGCCGCGCAGTCGCCGTCCTCGGCGTGCTCCTCGGGGCTGT
>CAXTPM010000011.1:17323-21957 GCA_964245865.1 uncultured Fimbriiglobus sp.
GGCGACCCCGGCGGAGCTGTCGGCGCTGCTCGCCGCGGCACTCGCCTCGCCGGCGGTCTACTGGGAACTCACCGGGCGCGACCGGCACGCCATTTACCTGTGCGCCGCCACGACCGGCTACCGCGCCGGCGAGCTGCTCGCCCTCAAGCCGCCGTCGTTCGAGCTGGACTCGGCGCATCCCGCGGCCGTGCTGCCGGGGTCGGCGACCAAGAACGGCGAGCCGGCGAGGCAGCCGATCCCGGCGGGCCTGGTGCCGTTCTGGCGCGAGTACCTGGCCGGGCGCGACCCGTCGGCCCCCGTGTGGCCGACGCCGAGCCGGGACGGCTGGGGGGCGAAGGCGCTAAGGCGCGACCTCGCCGAAGCGGGGGTGCCGGCCGAGACCCCGGCGGGCCGGCTCGACTTCCACGCGCTTAGGCACTCGTACCTGACGGCGCTCGCCGAGGGCGGCGAGTCGATGCTCGTGGTGCAGCGCCTGGCGCGGCACTCGGACCCGCGGCTGACGGCGAACACCTACGCCCACCTCTCGGACTCGGGACTCGCCGGGGCGGTGGGGCGGCTGGCGCTCCCCGGCGGGGCCGCGGCGGAACCCGGCGCGCCGACCGCGGAGCAACTCGCCGGGCTGGTGTTCGTGCTGGGGGCGGCGCTGTCGGCTATACTGGGGGCTGGTCTAACCCCAGTCGCCCCGGAGCCGAAGCCGTGAAGATCGTCAAGCCGGGCCGCGTGCCGGTGTTCACCCACCGGGGCGCGTGCGAGTTGTGCGGCTGCCAGGTCGAGTGCGAGCAGGCGGAGGTGTCGTCGGCCGGGAAGGTGCCGTGCCCGACGCCGATGTGCGGCCAGATGATCGCGCTCGCCCGCAAGCCGGCGGCGCGCGAACTCGACGCGGTGCCGCCGCTCCCGGCCCCGGCGCCCGGCCACGAGTCGGGCTTTTACGACGGCTACCGCTAGCCGTTTTCGGTTGCGCCCTGGGTTGCGCCCGAGCCGCACCTGTGGGAGCCTCTGGTAGTCTCTGGTACGCCGCGGCCGAAGTGGGGACCGGGAACGACGAACCCCGCGTCCCCCAAGATTAGTAGGGGAACGCGGGGTTTCGTAGCGGAGGGGGTGGGATTCGAACCCACGAACGCTGTGAGGCGTCAGCAGTTTTCAAGACTGCCGCAATCGACCACTCTGCCACCCCTCCGGCGTCGTCATCCTAGCCGCCGCACCGCCGCACCGCAACCGGCACTCATCGAGTGAGCGTGTCGGCTTGAAGTCGGTTCGCGCGCCCCCTACAGTGTCACTAGCTTGATGAACTTCGTCCACATTGCCCCGCCTCTCCGGGTGTCGTCATGGTCGCCAGCACCGCCGAAGTCCGCCCGCAGGTCTACGACACCATCACCGAGTGCATCGGCGGCACGCCGCTCATTCGGCTACGCCGCGTCACGGCGGGCCTAGATTGCACCGTGATTGCCAAGCTCGAAAACTTCAACCCGCTGTGGAGTGTCAAGGACCGTATCGGCGTGGCGATGATCGAGGCGGCCGAGGCGGCGGGGCACATCACCAAAGACACCGTCGTCGTCGAGCCGACCTCCGGCAACACCGGCATCGGCCTGGCGTTCACCTGTGCGGCGAAGGGTTATCGGCTCGAGATCGCCATGCCCGAGTCGATGTCGCTCGAACGGCGACGCCTCTTGAAAGCGTTCGGCGCGGAGTTGCACTTAACGCCGGCCGAGAAGGGGATGAACGGTGCCGTCGCCAAGGCCGAGGAGTTGGTGCGCGAACTCGGCGGGCCACCCCACGCGTACATGCCGCAGCAGTTCAAGAACCCCGCCAACCCGCAGGTTCACCGCGCCACCACCGCCGAGGAAATCTGGCGCGCCACCGGCGGCAAGTTCGACCTGTTCGTCTCGGGCGTCGGCACCGCCGGCACCATCGTCGGCTGCGGCGAGGTGTTCAAGGCCCGCAACCCGGCGGTGAAGAATATTGCCGTCGAGCCGGTGACGAGTCCAGTGCTCACGCAGCACATCGTCGAGGGCGTGCCGGTTTCCGAAGTGCGGCCGGGGCGGCACAAAATCCAGGGCATCGGCGCCGGCTTCGTCCCTGGGGTGCTCCAAGAGGGACTCAAGCGCGCCCGCGACGGCGGCTACACGCTGGTTGACGAGGTGATTCAAGTCACCGACGACGAGTCGTTCGAGATGGCCCGCCGTCTGGCGCGCGAGGAAGGCATGCTCTGCGGCATCAGTTGCGGCGCCGCCGCCGCAGCGGCGCTGAAGGTCGCGGCGCGGCCCGAGAACGCCGGGAAGACGCTCGTGGTGGTGCTGCCGGACTTGGGCGAGCGGTACCTTTCGACGGCACTGTACCCGCAGGATTAGGGCGCCGGGGCGCCGCGTGCCGCCTTCGCTGCCGCCGCGATGTCCTGGCCCCGGTAGCACACCGCCCCGGCCGCGTCGAGCACGAGGTACAGCGGGATCGACCCCGCCCCGAGCACGTCGGCCGATTCGGCGGCGAGCGCCTGGGGCCAGTCGAAGCGGTGCGTTGCCGCTAACTCGCGGGCCGTCTTGGCGTCGGCGTCGAAGCTCAGCCCCACCAGCGCGAGCTTCTCTGCCGGCACCTCTGCTCGTAGCCCTCGGATGACGGCGTAGTCGCGCGGGCAGGCCGAACACCACCCCGCCCAGGCGTGGAGCAGCAGCACCTTGCCCCGGTACGCCGCGAGATCGACCGGCTCGCCGACCGAGTCGATCAGCGCAAGCGCGGGCAGAGTGTCGCCGACCTGCGGGCCGCGCCGCACCGGCACCGCGACCGCGCCGACGGCCACGGCCTCGCCGCCGCTTGCTTGAGTCGCCGTAACCGTGACCGGCACCGCCGCGAGGCCGACGGGGTTCACCAGACAGCCCTCGGGCTTCTCGTAGACGCGGGCGACCAGCCAGTAGTCGCCGGCCGGGACGCCGCCGACCTCGAAGGCGCCGGCGGGCGTCGGCTTGACGGCGAACTGGCGGTGCGTGCTCTGCGCTCGGCCCGCGGCCGGCTCCTCCATGCGGCGGTGGTCCCACGGCTTCGAGAGGTCGAGCGGGGTGATTCCTGCTGGCGGCGCGAGGTCCGGCGTGCGGCGGACCAGCGCGTTCAGGGAATACTCGCACGTCAGCCCCGGCGGCAGTTGCCCCGCGAGCTTAAACTCGCCGCGCACCGTCGCGCCGACTTTGCCGAGGTCGAGGCGCACCGACTCGCCCGGCTTGAGGTCGAGCGGCACGCACTCCGCCGATGTCAGCGGGGAATCCTCCCACGGGCCGAGGTACGTTCGTACCGTCACCGCTCCCGGCGGGACGCGCTCGAAGCGGAACGCGCCCTTGTCGTCGGCGAGCGTCTGGAAGTCGAACTGCACGCGCGGCCCGGCGCCGAGTTCGCTCCGCACCAGCGGCGTGACGAACACGCGCTGCCCGCCCACCGGCCTGCCCGCCTGGTAGACCACGCCGCCGACGCTCGCCCAGGGTGTCAGCGTCAAGTCCCCGGCCGGCTCGTCGCGCCCGCACTCGAGTGTCGCCGACCCCGCCGGGTGCTCGGCAAAAAGAGCGTAGCGTTCGGCCTGCGCCGGGAGGCTGAAAACGCCGGCCGCGTCGGTGTTCGCGCTCAGGTTCCGGCCGTTGCCGTCGGGGTAGCGCAAGTCCTGGACGCTGGTGGCCAGCGACACCTTCGCGCCCGCCACGGGCTTGCCGGCCGCGTCGAGCACCCGCCCGGCGACCGGCGCGGCCGGTTCGAGCTTGAAGTCCTCGGCGGTAATGCGGTCTTTGAGCAGGCCCGGCCGGCTGACGGCGGTGCGGTAGCCGGGGGCTTCCACCAGCAGGCGGTAGTCGCAGTCGGAGCGCTCGAACTCGGCGCGGTAAGCCCCGTCGGCCTTGAAACTGCTTTGGCGCTCGAGCGCGTACAACTCGCGGCCGAAGTCGATCACCGGCGTGACGCGGACGTTCGTGATCGGCTTGCCGGTGCGGGCGTCGGTGATGGCCCCGGCTACGGCGGGCGTGCGGCGCAGCGCCACGGTTTGCGTCTTGCCGTCGGCGGTGAGGTCGAGCTTTTGGCGCTGGAACCCCGCGGCGATGGCCTCGAAACTAATGGGGCCGGCGGGCGCCCACTCCCAGGCGTAGACCCCCTCGGCGCTCGCGCGCTGCGGGATGCCGGCGCCGTAAAGGGCGCCGCTGCCGCGCCACGAACTGACCACAAGCGAGGCTTTGGGCACCGGCGCCCCGGCCTCATCGACGAAACTCACGCGCAGCGAGTTCGGTGCCCCGAGCTTGAAATCCTCGGCCCGCGCGAACGTCGAGACCTGGTAACGATTGGCCTCGAGCAGCCAGCGCAACGAATCGAGCACGGCTTCGTCGTCGTCGACGACGTAGACGATGCTGGCCAGGCGGGTCGGCTCGCGGCGGGTGTCGGTGGAATCGCGGTACATGTCGTCGATTGTAAGCGTCCGGCACCGGCTCCGCCGGGATGGCCAGTCAGGTGCCGACGTCGAGCGCGGTGCGCTCGCGAGCGGGCTGGGTGCAGGTGTCGGCGGCCCGGGGCAGCCTGAAGCGGAAGATCGTGCCGCCGGCGGGGTTGGGCGCGGCCCACAAGCGGCCGCCGTGGAATTCGACGATCGACCGACAGATGTTGAGACCCATGCCCAT
>CAXTPM010000012.1:0-9040 GCA_964245865.1 uncultured Fimbriiglobus sp.
GGCCAGCGCCCGCGCGGCGTGCTTGATGTGCCGCAGCGGCCGGGTGACGTACCAAGTCATGAGCACCGCGATCAAGCCGCCCGCTAGGATGCTCACGAGCACCCACAGGGCGAGCTTGGGGAAGGTCTCGATCCACACGTCCTGCTTGATCTCGGCGACCGAGGCGCTCACCACCAGCCGGGGGGCGGTGGCGTAGTCGTCTCGCACGCCGGTCTCGAGAACGGTGAACGAGGCGATGGACTGGGCGTTGGTCACCGCCGGGAGCCAGCCCCACTCGGTGTAGCCGACGCCGGGGAGGGCGCGGCCGAGCAGGCCGAAGTCCTTCTGGAACCAGTCGCCGAGGATACCTTCGGCCTCGGCGACGGCGCTCCGGAGTTCGCGGGGGTCGTGGTGGGCGAGTTGCACGTACAGCACGTCGGCGACCTCGGCGTCGGCCTGCGCCGCGCCGGCGGCGAGCGCCTCGGGCTGGAGTTCGGAGTAGCGCAGGCCGGCGGGGGCGCGCCGGCCCATGGCGTCGTTGAAGGCCTTGCACCTCGCCCAGACATCGCCCATCCCGTCGGCGGCGCGCTGGGGGACGCGGGCGCGGCGCTTGGTGGCGGTGACGAGGCCCGGCCCGGCGTCGGGGTTGGCGTAGACGCACAGGTCGCGCCGGGCGGCGCTCTTGTCGGTGGCGGCGTCGGCGACGTTCACCGCCGCGCCCCCCTCCAGCGTCGGCCGGTTGACGGGCGAGAACAACTCCGCCGCCGGGAACGCGCGCGGGGCGGTCGCCCCGGCCGCGTCCCACCCGGCGAACGGGCGCTCGGCCACGGCGGCGCCGACGGCGCCCGAGTCGGGGTGGAACAGGTACGCCGGCCGCTGCGGGTCGCCCACCAAATAGTACAGGTGCCGCGGCGAGTGGCGGGCCTCGTCGGCGAAGTAGTTCGTTATGTTCAGGGGCGCGACCACCAGCCGCCGGGCCGTACCCCCCGCCGCCGGCGGGAGCGGGCAGGCGAGGTAGACCCGGCACGGCCCCTTCCCCCCCGGCCCGGCGTCGTAGGGGCTGACCTCCGCGAGCGGGTGGAACTCCGCCGCCGGCGTGGCCAGGCACTTGCGCAGCCACGGCCCCGCCGACTCCGCCACGCCGGGCGGCAGCGGCCCCCCGGCGTACACCTGCGGCTCCTCCAGCGCCGACCAGTCCAGCCGCGTCCCCGTCGCCCGCGCCGCGTCGGAGTCCGGCGACCACTTGTTCTGGAGCGCCGCCAGGAGCGACCCCTCGCCGGTCAACTTCAGCGGCCCCGGCTCGCCCGCGCGCCGCCGCAGTTCGATCGCAAAGCGCGTCACCTGGCGCTGGAACTCCTTGGCGCGCAGGTTCGCCTCGTCGTTGAGGTCCACGATCTCGTGGTCCAGCAGCGCGTTCTCGCCCTGGCTGGACGCCACCAGCCCGGCCGCGAGCGTGGTAACGGTCAGGATCACCACCGCCAGGAGCGCGTTCTGGACGTTCAGCGGCCAGCGCGCGGGGCGCAACAGGTTCGGCATGGCGGGGCCGGGGTTGGCGGGGGGCGGTCGATCTGGCAGTCGCCTTTGTACGGAGGTGACGGGGCAATGCCAACTCGGCCGCGGCGAGACTCCAGACCCAGGGCGTTGCCCTGGGTCTTGGCCACCCCGGCAACTCTCGACTGGATGCGGAGAGTCGCCCTTGCACCCCCCGCCGCCGCCTGCTATCCGCCCCCGCATTCGTGCAACTCCGGGGGGCGGTGCCGTGACAGCGACTCGATTCGGGACGGCGACTCTCGCCCTGACCCTCGCCCTGGGCGCGAGCGCCGCCGACGCGCCCAAGGCCGAGCCGCCGGCGCTCCCCGCGCTGCCGTCGATGCACGACACGGCCGCGCCCAACGCGCACGCCCCGCTCAAAGACCTAACGCCTCCGGGCTTCGCGGACCTGATCCCGCCGGAGAAGCACGGCGAGCACGGGGGCCACGCCGACAAGCACGAAGTGCCCGAGAACCTCGCCCCCGCCGCCCCGCCGGAGCGCGGGTTCTTCGCCACCGGCGAGTATTTGCTGATGCGCCCGCGCTCCGATAATCTCGACTACGCCGTGAGGAACCGCACCACCGGCCTCGCCACCGCCGGGGTGCTGGAGTCCTTGCGCTACGACTTGGGCAGCGGCCTGCGCGTGGAACTCGGCTACCGCTTCGGCGAGAGCCTGTTCGAGCCGTCGTTCGCCTACACGCGCCTGAAGTCCACCGGCGGCGAAGTGATCGGCGCCGCCCCCGGCCAGGTGCTGTTCCCCACCCTCACCCGCCCCGGCCTCACCGACTCGGTGCTAGTCGCGGCGCCGACGGTGAGCCTCGACTACAACCTCTACGACCTCTTGGTGGGGCGCCGCTACGCCGTCGGCGAGAGCCTGGCCGTGCGCGGCTTCGGCGGCATCCGGCTGGCCGACATCCGCCAGGAGTTCGGCGCCGCGTACAACGGCCTCGACGCCCGCAACGCTGCCGCGTCGTCCGGCACGCGCTTCCAGGGCGTCGGCCCCCTCGTCGGCGTCGAAACCGTGCTGGCCGGGCCGATGGGCCTGCATGCCTACGCCCGCGCCACCGGGGCACTCCTCACCGGCCCGGCCGACAGCCGCACGCGCGACCTCAACGACGCCGGGCGCACCACCTACGTTGACCTGAGCCACACGCTGCGCAAAGTTGTCCCCAACGCCGGGATCGCCGTCGGCGCCGGCTGGCAGTACCGCACGGTGTCGCTCCGCGCCGGCTACGAGGTGAGCCACTGGTTCGGCCTGATCGACCGCACCCGGCTGAGTAGCGATGTCGCGCAAGGGGCGCTCGCCCCGACGAGCGGGAGCCTGGCGGTCGAGGGGCTGTTCATCCAGTTCGGGCTGGTGTACTAGACTCGGCAGTGTCGCTGCGGTCCTGCCGAGCCGGGCACTGACCTGCTTGGCTCGCCGGGGCAGCGCCGCGCCGAATATTTAGATTGCGTCAAGGTTCGGTGAAGGCTCCGAATCCGGCGTTGCGAGCCGGGCGCCCGCCCAGATAATTCCGGGTGTCGCCCTACCCCGCGCCCCCGACGAGTTCCATGACGACACCTACCCGACTGGCCCGCCTGGGCCTCGCCCCCCTCTTCGCACTCCTCGTGTGCGGCTGCGGCGGCGACGGCGTCCCGATGCAGAAGGTGTACAAGACCACCGGCCGCGTGCTGCTCGACGGCAAGCCGGCCGAGGGGGTCGATGTGCGCTTCATCCCCGTCGATAAGACCAACTTCAAGATGGAAGAGACCCCGCTCGGCCACACCGACGCCGAGGGGAAGTTCACCCTCACCACTTACAACTCCGGCGACGGCGCCCCGGCGGGCGAGTACATGGTGGCGGTGGCGTACCCGGACCAGTTGCCCGTGAACGCCGAGGACGACGAGACCGCTGCGGCCATGGCGGCGTCGAAGGCCCTCAAGGAGCGTGGCAAGGCCGGCAAGCGGTTCCCCGTGTTCTACCAGGTGCCCCAGAAGTCGGGCCTGAAGGCGACCGTGCCCCAAAGCGCAAGTGAGTTGCCGGCGTTCGAGCTATCCAGCACCGCGAAGTAGTTCCGCGTCATCGTTGACTTCTTACCTTGATCCCTGGAGCCAGTCTCATGACGGTCGTCCGTCGCGCCTTTACGTTGATTGAACTATTGGTCGTGATCGCCATCATTGCGATTTTGATCGGACTGCTGCTGCCCGCCGTGCAAAAAGTCCGCGAGGCCGCGGCCCGCACCCAGTGCCAGAACAACCTCAAGCAGATGGGCCTGGCGGTCCACAACTTCGAGAGCGCCTACGGGGTTCTGCCCCCCGGCCGGCTCGACACATTCGCCCCGGCGGGTAGCACCACGCCGATCAAGGTGCCGCAGGTGCCCGGCGGCACCAGCCCGAACATCCGAGTCGGCCCCGGCACCTTTATGCTGCCGTTCCTCGAGCAAGAGGCGCTCTACCGGCTGTACGACTTCACCAAAGACTGGATCGCGCCCGAGAACCAGCCGGTCGTCACCGTGCCGTTGAAAATGTGGATTTGCCCGAGCAGCCCCGAGGAGTTCAACCGCCCGGACTACGGCACGCTCAACCCCACCGGCGGCTACGGCCTGATGCCCGACGGCACCACGCGCAAGTTCGCCGCGAGTTCGGACTACACCGTCATCAACGGCTACAACACCGCGAGCCTGACCACCGGCGTGTTCGCGCCGCCGAACAACCCGGTCGATCCGGTGCCGGGCATCGTCGTGGGCGACAACTCCACGCTGGACAACAACTACACCGGCGCCATGCCGATGGTCGGGCGCCGCAGCGGGCTGGGGCCGCAAAAGGGGCCGGTGACCATCACGAGCATCAGCGACGGCACGTCGAACACGGTCCTCATCTGCGAGGACACCGCCCGCCCGGTTCGCTACACCACCAAGAGAATCGCCGGCGTCTTCACCTCCGGCGCCGGCTGGGCCGACCCCGATAACGAGAGCTGGCTCGACGGCTTCCCGTTCGACGGCGGCCCCGACAGCCAGTCGAACGTCCCGCGCGGCCCGTGCTGGACGAACTGCAACAACAACAACGAGCCGTTCAGCTTCCACACCGGCATCAACAACTGCCTCTTCGGCGACGGCAGCGTCAAGTCGCTGCGGCAGAGCATCACCATCGGCCAGTTCGCCCGCCTCTTGACGCGCTCCGGCGGCGAAGTGGTCAGCATCGACTAGCCCGCCATCGCGCGGCAATCGGTTGGACACATGACCCCCGAGTTCGGACAATCTCCCGTGAGAGCGTCTGAACTCGGGGGTTGTTCGATGACCGAAACCGCCTCGCACCACCTCGCCCCGGCGACCGGCGCCTCGACCGCCGAGCACGCGCCCGGCACCGGCACCGCGCCGGCGGGCGCGCCCAGGGGTGGCCCAGGCACACTTCCGGAGTTGCCGCCGGGCTACGCCTACGAGGGCCAACTCGGCGCGGGCGGGATGGGCGTGGTCTACCGGGCGATGCAGGTTGGGCTGAACCGGCCGTGCGCGGTTAAGATGATCCTCGCCCACGCCTCAATTGATAGCCGGATGGCGCTGCGGTTCCTCGCCGAAGCCGAGGCCGTCGCGGCGATCCGGCACCCGAACGTGGTGCAGGTGTACGAGTTCGGCGACCACGCCGGCCGGCCGTTCCTGGCGATGGAGTTCCTCGAAGGCGGCAGCCTCGCGGATCGCCTCAAGGCGGGCGACCGACTCGGGCTGCGCGACTCGGCCCAACTGCTCGCCAAAGTCGCCGCCGGGGTTCAGGCCGCGCACAACGCGGGCATCGTCCACCGCGACCTCAAGCCCGGCAACGTGCTCCTCGACGCGGCCGGGGAACCCAAAGTCGCCGACTTCGGTCTGGCCAAGCGCGGCGACTCCGGCGACCTGACGCGCACCGGCGCGGTACTCGGAAGCCCGGCGTACATGGCCCCCGAGCAAGCTTTCGGCGCGAAGTTCGTCGGCCCCTCCGCCGACATCTACGCGCTGGGGGTGATCCTGTTCGAGTGCCTCGCCGGGCGGCGCCCCTTCGAGGGCGACAGCGACTTCGCGCTGCTCTTGCGGGTCCGCACCGAGTCGCCGCCGAGTCCGCGCGCGTTCGCCCCCGACTTGCCGCGCGACCTGGAGATGATCTGCCTGAAGTGCCTCTCGAAAGCCCCGCACGAGCGCTACCCCAGTGCCTCGGAGTTCGCGGCCGACCTGGGGCGCTACCTCGCCGGCCAGCCGGTGCGCGCCCGGCCCGTGCCGCCGGCGGTGCGCGTGGCCAAGTGGGCGCGGCGGAACAAGGCGCTCGCCGGGCTAGTCGCGGCCGGTCTGGCGGTGGCCCTCGCCGGCACCCCGACGGTGTCGTGGCTGTGGCTGCGCGCCGAGCGGGCCAAGGACGGCTTCGCGCAAGCCCTCCGGCGCGAGACCGAGGCCAACGCCGAGGCCGGGCGAGCGCGGGACGAGATCGCCCAGGCGCTTTCGCGCGAGACCGGGCTGAAGGCCACCGCCGAGCGGCGCCTGAAGCTCGCCGGCAAGATGCGCGCCTTCGCCGAGCGCAACATCGCCCAGACCGACCCACTCGGGTTTGCGATGATCGAGGACGCGGGCGCCGACGCCGCCGACCGCAAGAAAGCCGCGCTGCGGGCTGACCTGGACGACCTCGCGGCCATCGTGCGCGCCGAGTCGGACTGGGACGGCCCCGACCGCGCGAGCCTGCTGGTGTCGCTGGGGCGCGGCTACAAGAGTCTGGGGCTGGCGAAGCCGTCGGAAGCGCACCTCACCGAAGCGCTCGCCATCCAGCGCCGCACCCTCGCGGCCGACGACCCGGCGGTGGCGCTGACCGAACTCGAGTTGGGGCAGTTGGCGCTCGACACCGGCGACTACGACGCGGCCGAAGACCTGCTGCGCGCGCTCCTGAGGAGTCAGCAGGCGCGGGGGCTTCCCGAGGCCGAGCAGAACGTCACGCGCTTCCGCCTCAGTTGGGCGCTCGCCATGACCGGCGTGCCGGAGGCCGAGGCGCTGATGCGCGGGCTGCTGGTCGCCGGCGAGAAGACCCTGCCCCCCACCCACGCAATGGTGGTGCAGCCCCGCTTCGCGCTGTACGCCTACCTGATCGACAACGGGATGCTCGACCGCGTCGGCCTGCCCGAGCTCACCCGCGCGATGGGGGCGGTGAACGCGATGCCGCCGTCGAGCCTCAAGACGGTCGCGGAGATGTTCGCCACGTTCCAGACCGGCATGATCCTGCGCAACGCCGCCGAGACCGCCCCGGCGTTCCTGCGCGACGCGGCCTACCGCAACGCCGAGGCGATGACGCAGAAGAGCCTCGACCTGACGCGGAGCCTGTTCCCGCCGGACCACGTCTACCTCGGCATGCCCCGCGCCGAGCTGGCGCGCCTGCACGCGGCAGAAGGGAAGCGCGAGGCGGCGCTGGCGGAGTACCGCGAGTTGTTCGGCTCGCTGGAGCGCGGCGGGAACCTGACGCAGCCGAAGGTCGCCGTGCTCGCCGAGGCCTACGCCGAGTGCCTGGCCGGCGCGGGCCGCTTCCCCGAGGCGCGGCCGCTGTTCGAGCGGCTCAGGCGCGAGTCCGAGACCCGCTTCGGCCCCGAGCGCGGCGCCGCGCCCGTGGCGAACCTGCTGCTGGAGCGCGCGTGGGCCGAGGGGCAGTGGGGCGACCCGGCCGAGGCCGAGCGGGCCGCGCGCGAGGCGCTTGCCGCCTACCGCAGCGGGCACGTGAGGCACCCCGGCACCCGGCAGTTCGCCATGCGCCTCTACCACGCCGCCGAGCGCCTGCCGGGCCACGCCGACGCCCTCGCGGCCGAACTGCTCGCCGACGCCGCTCGCGCCGAGACCGCCTTCGCCGGGCCGGGCGGGCCGCAGAACTGCGTCATCGCCCGCGACCTCGCCCGGCGCCTCTTCGCCCTGAAGCGCTACCCCGAGGCGCTCGCCAAGCTGGAGCAGGCCGAGGCCGAGGCCGCGAGGCTCAAGCCGCCCCTGCCCGCCCGGCCGGCCCGGCAGTTGGCCAACCTGCGCGGCGCCGTCGAGAGCGCGCGGGGCCGCTTCGCCGACGCCGAGCGCGCCCGCCGCCAGGCGCTCGCGCTCGCGCGGCAGGGCGGGGCCGAGGACTACGACTTCGCCGCCGCCGACCTCGAAGCGCTCGCCGGCACCCTCTGCGACCGGGGGCGCGACGCCGAGGCGGTGCCGCTACTCGCGGAGGCCGTCAAGCTCGCGGCGAAGGCCAAGCTCGACCCGGCGGAGCGCACCCGGCTCGCGTCCCTCCTCGCCGACGTGACGCGGGCCGCCGAGGGGACGCCCCGAGCCGCCGCCCCGCCGGCCCCCGCCGAGGGCGCGTTCCCCTACCACGGCCAGGCGTGGGCGGATCGGCTGCGGGCGCGGCTCCCCGCCGGGGCGCGGCCGGGGGCGGGCGGGGAGTAGGGCTGGTGTCGCGCGACACCTTCGCCACTTCTCCCGACGCCCGCCCAGCCCCGCCGGCGCGCGACTTGCAAAAATCCACCGCGACAACCCACCACCGTCGCGGATCACTCCGATGTTCACTAAGCTCAAGAAACTCTCCGAGCAAGTCGTCGTCGTTACTGGTGCCAGCAGCGGCATCGGCATGGTGACGGCCGAGACGGCCGCCAAGCGGGGCGCGAGGGTCGTCCTCGCCGGCCGCAGCGAGAAGACACTGCGCGAGGTCGCCGCGCGCATCATCAGTGCCGGCGGCGAGGCGCTGGCCGTGACGTGCGATGTCTCCGACGCGGCGCAAGTGCAGAGGCTCGCCGGCGCGGCGGTGGCGAAGTTCGGCCGCATCGACACCTGGGTCAACAACGCCGGGGTGGGGATGTGGGGGCGCCTGGACGAGACGCAGGAAGCCGACGCCCGACGCCTGTTCGATGTGAACTTCTGGGGCGTCGTCCACGGCTCGATGGCAGCACTGCCGCACCTGAAAAAGCAGGGCGGCGCCCTGATTAACGTCGGCAGCGAAGTCTCGGACGCCTACCCGCCGATCCAGGGCATGTACGCCGCCACCAAGCACGCGGTCAAGGGCTACACCGACGCCCTGCGCGTCGAGATCGAGGAGGTGGACCAGGCGCCGGTGGCGATCACGCTGATCCAGCCGACGGCGGTCAACACGCCGTTCCCGCAGCACGCGCGGAACTTCACCGACAAGGAACCGATGCTGCCCAAGCCGATGATCGAGCCGGCGCAAGTCGCCGAGGCAATCCTCGACGCGGCCGAGTCGCCCACCCGCGCCAAGACCGTCGGCACGGTCTCGGCGCTCAACGTCGCCACCGCTCGGTTCTTCCCGAGCCTCGCCGACAAGATGGCCGCGAAGCAGGTGAACCGCCAGCACTACGACGAGGCGCCGCGCAACCGCATGGGCGCCTACTACCAGCCGAGCGAGATGACCGTCGCCGGCCAGGCGCACGGCACCGGCGGCGCCGAGCCGAAGTAGTCCCCCGCACCCCGCCGCGCTTCAGGGGTCCGCCCATGTCCGCCCCCGTGAACCTCGCCGGCGGCACGCCGGACCAGGACCAGTCGGTGGCCGAAGCCGCCGTCGCCGCGTT
>CAXTPM010000012.1:9050-21593 GCA_964245865.1 uncultured Fimbriiglobus sp.
GTTAGGCGGGCGGGCGTGGGCAGCCGGCGCGGAGCGGCCCGTCGCGAGCATCTCGCTCGACCTCGACGATCTGTGGACGTACCTGCGCACCCACGGCGACCCCGCCTGGGAGCGGCGTCCGTCGTACCTCGCCGCGTTCGTCCCCGCCGAAAGTCAGGACTAACACCGTGGGCGCCCCGCGGCACGCTTTCGGCCGACGCCCCCGTCGGCGCTCGGGCGGTGCGACGGCGGAACCATGCGATCGAGCGCAAGAGTTCGTCGCCGGCCGTATGCCGGGGTGCGCGGCCACGGCCCACCACCGCGCCAACGCCGCGCAGTGGTGGTTCTCGTTGGCGATGACGAGTTCGTGCCCGGCGAGACGCCGGCGCTGCTCCCGGCGTCGCCGGACGCCCGCTGCGCAGTCGATCGCAAGCTGCGTTTCACGCCGCCCGAGTGCGGGGTGTCGCGGCAGCACCGGCCGCGGCGCTAGTTCGCGGCGTCCACCGTCAGCGCGATCTCGCCCCCCGCCGGCTCGACTGTGGCGGTCAGCCCCGAGGTGTCGAACTTGGCGTGCTTGCGGTTCACGGCCGGCGGCTTCGGGCCATGGCGTGGCTGGGCGCGTCGGGCGGCGCGAGTTGGATGACGGCCACGCGGTAGCGCCCCGGCCGAGCGCCGAGCGTCCCCCCAGTGGCGAGGGCGAAGCGGCCGTCGGGGCCGATGGCGCTGCGGGCCTCGGGTCCGCCGGACTCGGGGGCAAACGCGACCACGCCGCCGCTGACCGGCTTGCCGTCGCGGAACGTCACGCGCCCGCTCGCCGGGACGAGGCCGTCGCCCCCGGCGCAGCCGACGACGACGCAGGGCAGCAGCGCGGCGAGGCGCAAGCTACTCCACAGTCACTGGCTGGCCGTCGGCGCGGGCGAACAGCCGGCCGAGGGTGTCGCTCGCAATGCTGGTTTTCGGGGCCGAAACGTGCCCGTCGGCGAAAGCGAACTCGCCCCGACAGTCATGTCCCCGAGGTTCCCGGCGTAGTCGGCCACCACGCCGCCGGTCAGGGTTTCCCCGCCGTAGGTGCAGCCGCAGGGGAGTTGGAACGCGGGGGTCGTCACCGTCGGCACCACGGCGAGTTCGGGGCCGCGCCGGCTGGGCGGGGTACGGGGCGCCGGTGTCCCAGTACTCGTAGGCCGCGCCCTGTTCGAGGTACGGCAGCACGCGCACCAACCACGACGGGGTGCCGGCCGGGGGCGCGGGGATCGGGGCGCCCTTGGGCAGCGCGTCGCCGGGCCGGTCGAAGACCCAGGCCGGCGGGAACGCGCCCTCGGCCTCGTGGAAGTTCACCGCCGCGAGCGACAGTTGCTTCAGGTTGTTCTGGCACTTCAGCCGCGTGGCCGCCTCGCGCACCTTCTGCACCGCGGGCAAGAGCAGGCCGATGAGTACCGCGATGATGGCGACCACCACCAGCAGTTCGATCAGCGTGAACCCGGCCGGCGCATGTCGCTTCCCCGAACCCGTGGGGCGCCGGGAGTGTAGTCGCGCCGGGGCGACTCGCCAAGACCCGCTACGGCCCGGCCGCGTAGAACAGGCCGTCGAGTAGGTCGGTCTGCCGGGTCGCCTGGGCGTGGCCGTCGCAGTACAGGATGTGGAACACGCCGTCGTGCCGGCGCACGGGGTAGTGCGTCACGTCGGCGTCTTTCACATAGCCGCCGGTGCCGTTGCCGGCCTGCTGCCACGGCCCGCGCGGCGCGGCCTTGCTGCTATTGGCGCACCCCGGCGTGCGGCCGTGGTCCCAGACGATCACCACGTTCGAGGTGCCGTTGCCCGCGGCAATCTGCGTGAGCGACTTGCCGTTCGGCCCGCCGGTGACGTAGTTCATGCCGTAGCTGCACTGGAACGGCAGCCCGAACGTCGCGCTCGCCCGGTCCTGGTCGGTCCCCTGCGGGCACTTGAACACCTTCACCGATTGCTCGATGTACGGCCACAGGATGCCGCGCTGGTAGAAGTCGTCCTTGGGCACGCAGACGTTCGACCCCGGCCGGTTGTCGTAGGGCGCCCACCACATTTCGTTGGCGCCGGTGAAGGTCGTCGGACTTGCGAGCGAGTTGCAACTCACGTCGGGCGACCTGCCGGTGAGCGGGTCGGGGCCGGCGAGGTCGGGGCAGAGGCGGTAGCGCGGCAGCACGCCCAGCGCGGCCTCGTGGTTGTGGCAACCCAAGCCGATCTGGTGCAGGTTGTTCAGGCACGACGTTCGCGCCGCCGCGACCCGGACCTTCTGGACGGCGGGGAGCAGAAGCCCGATGAGAACCGCGATGATGGCGAGTACCACCAGCAGTTCGATGAGGGTGAAGGCGGGGCGGCGGGGGCGACCAGGGCAAGTCAGGCGTGGCATGGCGCCTCTCGGAGTTCGGGCCAGTTTCGGGACCGGGGTGGCCGCGATTGACCGATCGGTCAACGACACGGGCGGTAGTTTAAGGCGCGGGGCGGGGGCCGCCTAGTACCACCGCCCGCAGCCCGATCGCCCACAGTCCCACCGTCAGCAGCGTGCCCGCGCCGGAGTCGCGCAGCAGCACCGCCCACCCGAACGGCAGCAGCGTCAGCCCGGCGGCGATCCCCCACGCCGAGAGCAGCGCCAGCACGCCCGGCGGGGGCAGTACCCGGCGCGGCCGCGCGGCCGCGCCGCGGCACCACAGGCCGGCGACCAGGGGGTAGGCGTAAACGTAGTAGTGGCCGTGCGACACCGGCGTCATCAGCGTCATCACCGCCGCGAGGCAGCCGAAGTAGGTCAACTGCCGCGGCCGGTCGCCGGGGTCCGCCGTGGCCCCCCGGTGCCGGAGTCCCGCCGCCAGCGTGGCCAAGAGCATCGCGCCGCTCAGCAGCCAGTGGGCGCGGCGCGACGCCGCGTCGGCGTTGGCGGCGGGGTTGGCGTTCGCCGGGTGGGCCGAGAGCGCGAAGCCGCCGAGCGACCAGTGGGCGTAGTTCTCCCGCATGGTCAGCGGCTTGCGTTCCAGCAGGCCGCGGTTGCGCCAGTAGTGGACCACCGCCTGGAACGACACGCTGTCCGTGGCGGTGGCGTCGGTGAGTTCGGTCGCGCGCGTCCGGTCGCCGCCGCCGAACGCCCCCGGCGCGAGCACCACGTCCACGAACGTCAGGTTCTCGCGCACCGCGCCCGGCACCCCGTACACCAGGGCCGGCACGCCAATCAGCCACAGCGCCAGCCCGGCGGCGCCGGCGAGGGTGGTCCGCCAGTCGAGCCGCACCACGGGGTAGAGTGCCACGAGTCCGGGGATCGCCTTCAGCGCCACGGCGAGTGCCAGCCACAGCCCGGCCCGGAGTGGTTTGCGGCCCACCATCGCCGCGAACCCCAGCGCCCACGCGGCCACCACGAGCAGGTTCACCTGCCCCCGCGACAGCGTAAACCCCACCGGGCCGAGGCAGACGAGGAACGGCCCCGTGCGCGCGTACCACCACCGCCGCGACCCCGGCGCCGCCTCGGGGAGCGCCGCCGAGGCGAAGCGGTGCGCGGCGACGACTAGGCACCCGACGCCCAGCAGGTACCACGCCGCCACCGAGACCGCATACGGGAGCGCCCGCCCGCGCGCCTCCCCTGGGAACGGGTCCGAGAGCGGCGCCGCCAGCACCGCTAGCGTGGGCGGGTAGGCGTAGTGCCAGCCGTTGTCGTCGCAAGTCGTCGGGGCGTAGATGTCGCCGCCTTGAAGGGCCACGTGGGCGGCGCGGGCTTAGACGCCGAAATCGGTCTTGCGGTTCTGCTGCAGCGCGCTGCGGAGCAACACTAGCCCGCCGAACGCGGCCGCGCCGAGGACCATGAGGGCGAGGGCGGCGCGCTCCCAGCGGCGCAGCGGCGAGTCGGCGGGGAGGACTTGGGGCAAGGCGGGCGGTCTCGCGCGGGGTGGCTATACTAGCGACGGACGCGGGTCTGCCAAGCCGGGTGTCCGCGGTCCCCGAGCGGGGGGCTGACGGCCCCCGCTCGGGAACTGCGGACACCGAACGGCGACGCTCACGCCAGCTCCGCCAACACCGCCTCCGCCTCCGCCGCCGTGACCTGCACGTCGTAAAGCACCCCGTCCGGTGCCTGGAAGCTCGCCCCGGCGGCAAGTTGACCGGCATCGACGGGGGCGAACTTCGCGTCCCGAATCAGTTGCATCGCCAGCATCTTCGCCCCGCCGTCGTCGCCCGCGATCAGGATCGCCAGCCCTGGGGTGCCGGCACCGTCGGCCAATTCCTCCATGACAGTGGCGCGCATCATGTTGAAGGCTTTGACCACCGTCACGCCGGGCAGGTGCGATGCCGCCCACTCGGTCTGCGTGAGGCCGCGCAGGTCGATCGGGCCGTCGCGGCCGGGGTAGTAGTTCGACGCGCTCAGGAGCACCTTGCCCGCGAGTTCGGCGGCGGGCAGCTCGGGCACGGCGGCGAACGGCACGGCTTCGAGGTTCACCTCGCCGAACGCGGCGGCTTCGGCGGCGGTCCCCGCGCGGGCGTCGCCGCCGGCGGCGTTGATCGCCTCGACGAGTCCGGCCAGGCGCTCCGGGGTGCGGCTCCCGAAGCAGACGCGGTGCCCGGCCTGCGCCCACAAGCGGCCGAGTGCCGAGCCGATGTTGCCAGAGCCGACGATGCCGATGTCCATGTTGGCCTCACTGCGTGGGGGTCGATTCGCACTCGCCGAAACTCGCCGCCGGGACGAGGCCGTCCATCACGCCCTGCGCGACCGGGCGCGGGCACGACCAGACCAGGAAGAACAGGCTCTGCCGCGCCCGCCGCGCCGCCGGGTGCCCGGCCAGGAAGCCCGCCCCCTTCGCGGCCATCAGCGCCGCCTGACTCGCCGCGAGGGCCAGTTGTGTGGCCCGCACGCGCAGCTCCAGCGTCGCCTCGGCCGGCGGCGTACCCAAGTTGGCGAGGCGGTGCAACTCGGCGCGGACGACATCCACTGCGGCCTCGAAACTCGCCACGACCGGCGCGAGTTCGGGCCGCTTGCTCCCCTCGGCGGCGAGTTCGGCGGTCGATGCCGCAGCCAGTCCGAGCGCCAGGCACGAGGTGTCGAGTCCCCCGCCGCCGACGCTGCCCAGCACTTTCTCGGTCGGCCCGCCGAGCAGTTCGGCGGGTTCAACGAGCACGCCATCCATGCGGATCGACGTGGTGCGTGACCCCATGAGGCTCGACAGCGGCATCGGCGGTTGTACGCTCAGGCCCGCGCGGTCTGACGGCAGTGCCGCGAGGATTTGCCGGCCGTCGGGGAGCGTGGCGCCGATGACGAACAGTTGGGCGCGGTCGGCTGCGGTGATCCACGGCACCTCGCCATCCAGCCGGAAGCCGTCGCCGGCTTCGGTGGCTTTGAGCGCCGCCGCGCCGTACTGCCGCGAAGTCGTGAGTTGCGACAGGCCCACCGTGGCGAACAGTTCGCCGGTGGCTAGCCCCGGCAGGTACTGCTGTTGCAAGTGGCGCGGCCCGGCGAGCAGGCGCTTCACCGCCGCGTCGCGCTGGCTGAGGACGAACGCGGTGGTCAGGCACGCCGTCGCGATCCGCTCGACTTCGGCCAGCACCTCGACCGCCGAGCGGCCCGCGCCGCCGAACTCAAGCGGGATCAGCGAGCCGAGCGCGCCGGACTGCCCGACCGCTGCCCACGACCGCGCCGGCCACTCGGCCCCGCGGTCGGCCGCTTCGGCGCCTGCCGCGAGGGGGGCCAGCGTCTCCGGGTGACTCACGCTCCGCCCCGCCGCATGGCCCGGTAGCGCCGCAAGAGCGCGTTGGTGCTGGCGTCGTGCTTCAACTCCGGCTCACTTTCGGACTCCAGTTCCGGCACGATCTTTTGCGCGAGCACCTTGCCCAACTCGACGCCCCACTGGTCGAAGCTGCCGATGTCCCAGATCGCCCCCTGCACGAACACGTTGTGTTCGTAGAGCGCCACCAGTTGCCCCAGCGCGAACGGCGTGAGCCGGTCCAGCATCAGCACGTTCGACGGCCGGTTCCCTGGGAACGTCTTCGCGGCGACGAGTTCGGGCTTGGTCCCCTCGGCCACCACCTGCTCGGCGGTCTTGCCGAACGCCAGCGCCTCGGCCTGCGCGAAGACGTTGGCCGTGAGCAAGTCGTGGTGCCGGCCGACGGGGTTGAGCGAGTGCGCGAACGCGAGGAAGTCGCAGGGGATCAGGTGCGTCCCCTGGTGGATGAGCTGGTAGAACGAGTGCTGGCCGTTGGTGCCGGGTTCGCCCCAGTAGATGGCGCCCGTCGAGTAGTTGACCTCCTCGCCCTTCAGCGTCACGCGCTTGCCGTTGGACTCCATCGTGAGCTGCTGCAAGTACGCCGGGAAGCGCTTGAGGTACTGGTCGTAAGGCAGCACCGCCACGGTCTCGGCGCCAAAGAAGCTGGCGTACCACAGGCCGAGCAGCCCCATGACCACCGGCAAGTTGCGCTCGAACGGGGCTGTGCGGAAGTGCTCGTCGATCGCGTGGAACCCACTCAACATCTCGTGGAAGTGGGTCGGGCCGACCGCGAGCATCGTGGATAGGCCGATGGCCGAGTCCATCGAGTAGCGCCCGCCGACCCAGTCGCGGAACTCGAACATGTTGGCCGCGTCGATGCCGAACGCGGTGACTTCTTTCTTGGAGGTCGAGACCGCGACGAAGTGCTTCGCCACCGCCGCCTTGTCGCCGAGCTTGGCCAGGCACCACTCGCGCGCGGTGGCCGCGTTGGTCATCGTCTCCTGAGTCGTGAACGTCTTCGAGCTGATGATGAACAGCGTCGTCGCCGGGTCGAGGTCGCGCGTGGCCTCGGTGAAGTCGGTGCCATCGACGTTGGAGACGAAGCGGAACGCGATGTCGCGCGTGGCGTAGAACTTCAGCGCCTCGTAGGCCATGACCGGGCCGAGGTCCGAGCCGCCGATGCCGACGTTCACCACCGCCTTGATTCGCTCGCCGGTGTGCCCCTTCCACGCGCCCGAGCGCACCTTGTCGGCGAACTCGCCCATGCGGCGCAGCACGTCGTGAACCACCGGCACGACATCCTCGCCGTCCACCACGAGCTTCGCCGTCTTCGGCAGCCGCAGTGCCGTGTGCAGCACCGCGCGGCCCTCGGTGGCGTTGATCTTCTCGCCGGCGAACATCGCGTCGATCTTGCCGCGCAAGCCCGCCGACTCGGCGAGCTTCAAGAGCAGTTGCAGCGTCTCGGCGGTGACGCGGTTCTTCGAGTAGTCGAGCGCGATCCCCTCGGCTACCAGCGTGAAGCGCTCGGCCCGGCCGGGGTCTTGCGCGAACAAGTCGCGCAGGTGCGCCCCCTTCACCGCTTCGTAGTGCGCGTGCAGGTGCTGCCAGGCGGGCGTAGTCGTCAGGGGGGCGGGCGGGGCGGCGCTCACGGAATCCTCCGGGCTTTAAGGTGCGGCGTGGACCTCGACGCCGCGCGGGGTCTGGACGTACGCGGTGGCATTGAAGTCCAGGAACAATCCCGTGCCGACGACGCCAGGGATGGCGCGCAGGCTGGCGTCCAGGCCGGCCGGATCACTCAACGGGCCGACGGCGAGATCGACCACCGCGTTGCCGTTGTCGCTGGCGAACGGCGCGCCGTTCGCCAGGCGCACGGTGCCCGGCACCCCGAGTTCGGCGAAGCGGCGCAGGCACACGGGGAGCGCGAATGGCACCACCTCGACGGGCAGCTTGCCGCGCGTGCCCAACTGGGGTACGAGCTTCTCGGCGCCGACCAGGATCACGAGCCGATCCGCCGCCGCCGCGACGATCTTCTCGCGCACCAAGGCTCCGCCGTAGCCTTTGATCAGGGTCGAGTCGGGCGCCACCTCGTCGGCGCCGTCGAAATCGAAGTCGAGGCGCGGCGCCTCGTTGAGTGTCACGAGCGGGATGCCGAGTTCGCGGGCCAGGACGGCCACGCTCTCGGACGTGGGGACGCCGCGCACCGAGAGGCCGGCGTTGACGCGCTTGGCTAGCGCCTGCACGAAGGCGGTCGCGGCGTGCCCCGTACCCAGGCCGATGCTCATGCCCGGCCGGACGAGTTCGGCCGCGGCGGTGGCCACGGGGGTCAGATCGAGTTCCGCGTGGTCCATCGCTCGTACCCCCCTCGGGCGTGTTCTGGAGATATCGTAGTGAACCGCGCCGCACTTCGGCCCGTCGAGTTCCGAAACGGGGGACGCGAATGCGACTGGTGGCCGTGGATGTCGATTACCGCGACGACTGCGCCGTCGCCGCCGGGGTGTGGTTTTCCGAGTGGTGTGCGACTGCGGCGGACTTCAGCGCCACGGCCATTCTCCCGCCCGCCGCGGAGTACGAACCCGGCGAGTTCTGGCGGCGCGAGCTGCCGTGCCTGCTCGCGGTACTCGCCCTCGGCCCGGCAGTTGACTTGGTGATCGTGGACGGCTACGCCACCCTCCGCGAAGGCCGGCCGGGGCTGGGGGCGCGCCTGAGCGCGGCGACCGGGCTGGCAGTCGTGGGCGTCGCCAAGACGCGCTTCGCCTCGGCGACGGATGCCGTGCCGGTGCTACGCGGCGGCAGTCGGTCGCCGCTGTACGTGAGCGCGGCGGGGTTCGGCGCGGCGGAAGCGGCGGATGGGGTGCGGGCGATGGCCGGCGAGTTCCGCGTGCCGGCGCTCTTGAAGCAAGTGGACCGGCTGGCGCGGGAGGCGGGGGCGGGCTAGCGCCCAAGGGGGGACGTAGAATGCCCGTACCACCAGGCCAGGGGATTGCCGCGATGACTGACGCCGAACTCGACGCCGACCCGGTGTTCAAGATTCTGCTCTCGGGGCGGGCGACCACACTCTCCGAGGCCGAGGAATTGTACCTGGACGAAGCACTTCCCGAAGCCTACGCGCTTTTGGACGGATCGCTGAGCCAGGAGGAATTGGGTCGGCACCCGCTGATGGTGATGTACCGCAACTACGGTAGCCGGCCGTGGGAAGACTCGCTTTTATGAGGCTCGACGGGCAGGCCCGTCCGCGCTAGTCGTCGTTCCGGTCGTCTCGACTTCGCGCCGCGGCGCGGCGGGCCTTGCGCTTGCGCTCGCGGAAGTCGCGCTCGGCGATGGTCCACATCGGCGCGCCGGGCGCCCGCCAGGGGATGAGGCAGCAGACGAACGGGTCGATCAGCCGCCGCTCGGGGAGCAGGGCGCGCTGCACGATGACGTGCGCCGCGTAGACCTCTTCGCCCTCGGTGAACGAGCGCGGCAGCCGGTCGCGCTTCCCCGGCACGTAGGTCTCGTCGGTCACGAGTCGGGAAACGTAGCGCTCCTCCCTGGTGCCGCCGCGGACGCCCTTGAGTTCCATCATGCGCTCGGCGAGGCCGGTCATGAACTCCTCGTCGCGGGCCACGCCGTCGTCCGGCGACACCAGCACGACCACGGCGGCGTGCTCCCGGCCACGCTGGTACAGAACGTCGTTGGCCTGGACGATCCAGCCCAGCGCCGGATCGCCGTAGTGGGTCGTCTGCCAGTCACGGACGAGGTCCATCACCTGCGACGACAGCACCCACCCGCCGAACGCCACGAGCGCGACCAGCAGCACGACCCGGACGGGGACGGGAATGTTGTTGAAGAGTTGGACATCGCCTAGCAACACACCCGGCCCCCCGCGGCGAATCCGGCACCGATCGCCCACTCCTGCTAAAGGCGTGCCACCTAGACCCCGTTCGCCCCGCCCGTACCCGCCGACTGGCGCGCCCCGTGCCCCAGCCGGTACTTCACCGCGCCGGCTAGTCCATCAATCTGAAGCTTGGTCCGCTTCTCGGTCACGGCCACGGTGAAACTATCGGCGAGCTTCGGGTACCACCGCCCGAGTGGCAGCCCCGCGTGGTAGCCCTGCTCGCGCAGTTGCACCAAGAGTGCCGGCACGTCGGCGCGCACCTTCACGGCGAACTCCTTGAAGAACGGCGCGTCGAACGTGCCGGTCACGCCGTCGAGCTTGGTGAGCTGCTCGTGGGCGTAGTGCGCTTTACGGACGCACAGCTCGGCCGTCTCGCGCAGCCCGGCCGGGCCGAGGGCAGTGAGGTGGACTGCGCTGCGGAGCGCAAACAAGCCCTGGTTGGTGCAAATGTTCGAGGTGGCTTTCTCGCGGCGAATGTGCTGCTCGCGCGTTTGCAGGGTGAGCACGAAGCAGCGCTTGCCGTTGCGGTCCACGGTCTGGCCGACCAGCCGGCCCGGGATTTTGCGCACGTACTCCTCGCGGCACGTCAAGATGCCGAGGTACGGCCCGCCGAACCCCAGCGGGATGCCCAGCCCCTGCCCCTCGCCGACGGCGATGTCCGCGCCGTAGTCGCCGGGCGTCTTGAGCAGACCCAGGCTCACGGGGTCGAACACGCCGATGAACAGCGCCCCCACCTTGCGGGCCGCGTCGCCGACGGCGCGCATCTCCTCGAGATGCCCGAAGAAGTTGGGCGACTGCGCCACGACCGCGATGGTGCTGTCGGTGAGTGCCGCCGCCACGTCGTCGGGGTCCAGCGTACCGTCGGGCGTCGGGATCGTCCGCACCTTGCAGTCGAGGTTGGCCACGTAGGTTTCGAGCGTCAGGCGGTACTCGGGGTGGACGCTCTCCGCCACGAGGACTTCGCCCGTGCGGCCGGTGATGCCCATCGCCATCAGCACGGCTTCCGCGACGGCGCTGCCGCCCTCGTAGAGCGAGGCGTTAGCGACATCCATACCCGTGAGTTGGGCCATCAGCGTCTGGTACTCGTACACCACCTGCAGCGTGCCCTGCGACGCCTCGGCCTGGTACGGCGTGTAGGCGGTGTAGAACTCGCTGCGCGAGGCGATGGTATCGACCACCGTGGGGATGAAGTGGTCGTAGGCGCCGCCGCCCAAAAAGCACACCGCGTCGGACGCGGACTGGTTGCGGCTCGCCAGCGACTCCATGTGGGACGACAGTTCGATCTCGGTCATCCCGGCGGGGATGTCGAGGCGCTTGCGGAAGCGCAGTCCGTCGGGGATTTGGGCGAACAGCTCGTCGGTGGAGGCCACCCCGATGCGCTCCAACATGGCCGCGACATCTTCGGGGGTGTTGAGCAGGTACGAGTCCACGGCGCGGCGTCTCAGGGGTGGGGGCGGGTGCGAGAGGCTAGTTAACCGGAACGAGCCGGCGGGGGCAACGGGGCGGCTAGGCGAAGCGGACATCCGTGATCTTGGGCAGGTCGCCGGGTTCGCCGTACTCGGCAGTGTCGGCAACTGTTTCGCCGGAGTGGGGGACCACATGACCACGCGGCGCATGGCGGCTGCTTCGGTGAGTGTGGCGTGGACGGGCTGGAACTCGGCCGGGTCGCGAGTACCCGCACCCCGCTGGACGGCCCGACCACCTTAACCGCCGGCGCCGTGTAGTTGTACCGCGCCACGACCCCGCCAGGAGTAAGGGGGTCCGGCATCCGCAGCACCGCCCCCGGCACGGTCAGCGCCCACGCCCGCGCCACGACGACGCCCAGCGCGGCCGAGTCCTCGATGAAAAGTTGCGAGCGGCACTCGCACCCCTGGGCAATAGACCCGAACGCCGCCCGCGCCCCGGCTTTGGTCCAGCCCGACGCCCCAACTTTAGTGCGCGTCGCTCGCCAACTGCGCCTCGTACTTCTCCAGGTCGTTCAGGTGGCCCAGATCGCCGCCGCTGAGTTTCACGCGGATCATCCACCCCGCGCCGAAACAATCCGCGTTGATCGGCGACGGGTCGATTGCCAGCGGCGCGTTGACTTCCACGACTTCGCCCGACACCGGCGAGTTCAGGTCGAACACCGCCTTCACCGACTCGATCTCGCCGAACGGGGTGCCGGCGACGATGTGCGTCCCGGCCTTGGGCAGTTGCAGGTGCGTCACGTCGGTCAGTTGATCGACCGCGTATTGGGTGATGCCGACGGTGACGACGCCGTCCGAGGGGGGCGAGGCCCACTCGTGCGTGGTGGTGTAGCGGAGCGAAGCGCGGTCCATAAGGCGTGCCCAGAGTGGGGATTCGGACGGGATAGTTTACGCTTTGGCCCGGCGGTAGAACGGCAGAGCCACCACGGTCGCGGGGGCGAGGGTGCCGCGGATATCGACCTCGACCGCCTGGCCCAAGTTGGCGGCGCCCGGCGGCAGGTAGCCCATCGCGATCGACTTTTCTAACCCCGGCGCGTAGCTCCCCGACGTGACGACTCCGGCCACCTCGTGGTGCACCAAAATCGGGCTAGTCTCCCGCGCCGCGCGCTTGCCGCTCAACTCGAGTCCGACGCGCAACTTCTTGGGCGCGGCCGACTTCAGCGCGTCGCGGCCGAGAAAGTCTTTCTCCAGCTTGACCGCCCAGTCGAGCCGCGCCTCGATCGGCGTCGTCGCCTCGTCCAACTCGTGGCCGTAGAGCGGCATCCCGGCTTCGAGGCGCAGCGTGTCCCGCGCCCCCAGCCCGCACGGCACCCCGCCGCGTGCGGCGAGTTCGTCCCACAGCCCGACGCCCGACTCGGCCGGCACACTCAACTCGAAGCCGTCCTCGCCGGTGTACCCCGTGCGGCTGACCACGCAAGCCCCGCCCCGGTAGGTCGTGCGCTTGGCGAAGTAGTAGCGCAAGTCATCGACCGACTCGCCGAGCACTTCCCCGACCAGCGCCCCCGCCTTCGGACCCTGC